>CAMORS010000033.1 GCA_946624005.1 uncultured Prevotella sp.
GCTCGCCAGGCTCATAACCTGGAGGTCGCATGTTCGAGTCCTGCCTCCGCAACTTCCAGAAGCCCGACCAAAAACGGTCGGGCTTCTTTCGTTTGCTTCGGTAGACCTCTTCACATGCTCCCGGTCGCAGTTCTTTCTCCGCTTCGCTTTGAAAGCGTCCCTTCGGGCCGAGCGCGAGTCCTGCCTCCGCAACTTTCAGAAGCCCGACCAAAAACGGTCGGGCTTCTTTCGTTTGCTTCGGTAGACCTCTTCACATGCTCCCGGTCGCAGTTCTTTCTCCGCTTCGCTTTGAAAGCGTCCCTTCGGGCCGAGCGCGAGTCCTGCCTCCGCAACTTTCAGAAGCCCGACCGTTTTTTGGTCGGGCTTCTTTCGTGTAGCTATCATTTTTTTCCTAATTATTCGGCGGAATTCATTGCGAAGACAAAAAATAATCGTAAATTTGCAGGCAGAAAACAAAAATCAATCTAAGAGCATGAAGACAGATAGGCAGATGGCAGCTGTAGCAGCGGAGTTTGCAGACCGATGGGAAGGCCGTGGATATGAGCGAGGAAAGAGCCAGTTGTTCTGGGCCGACCTCCTGATCTGAGCCTATCCCAGCCTTGACACGCTTAGGTTTCCCGGCTTCCACAGGTGCTCTCTGACCTCATCAGAGATAGTCTCTGACCACCTCAGAGACCATCCGCGACCGCCTCAGAGACCATCTGCGACAAGCTCAGAGACCATCAGCAATTCCCTGTGGACTATCTCCATGAGCAGCACAGCGTCTGCTGAAGAAGTTTACGACGAAAAACAGCTCAACACCTCACCAAAAAGCTCTGAATCCCCCTGTTTATCGGTCTTTCCGATGGTGAGGTGTTGAAGCAACACCTCACCACACCCCCCACCATAGACCCCACCAAAGCCCAGCATCCATCTTTTCACATGTGCTCCCTCTGTGCTAATGTAGGAGGTCAATCGCGTTCGGGTGAATTTGAAATTCGCCCGCAAAGGAAGATGGGGATTTGAAATCCCCAACTCTCAACAGCCGAATTCTTGCTCTGGCAAGCGACCATAGGTCGAGCGACAAATTCGGCTGAACGGGACCCCTATGGTGAGGTGTGTGGTGAGGTGTGTGGTGAGGTGTTTGGCCAACACCTCACCATCCGGAAGCCGCTGTGGCAAAGGGTTCTCGGGCATTTTGGTGAGGTGTCGGGCAAAAACATTTTTATACTTATTTCCCTTAAATAAGTTAATTAACATGGTCGTTTTATGGATTTTCCACTGAATGTTTGTAACTTTGCAGGCTGAATGAAGAAAGGGTTTACCATATTGGCCATGCTTTTTGTTGCCATCTTTGTGGCAACACAGGCCATGATGCTCCCTTCCGCAAGCTATGAGCGGCGTGCTGCCAGAAGTCTTGCAGAGCCCGACAGTGCCGATGTGGAGGCCGCCAAGGCAGACTCCGCCGCCGACACGATATCGCTGCCCGACAGCGCATCGGTGGGCGACAGCGCCTTGCTGCCCGACACCACACGGATGGACTCGCTGCAGCTGGCCGTCTATCGCCACAACAAAGCCATCGACGACTCTATCCGCGCCGACTCGCTCAACCGCCAGAAGAAAAACTCCATCGAAGCACCCGTAGTATATACCGCTAACGACTCCATCGTCTATGATGCCGTCGGCAAGAAAGCCTACCTCTATGGCGAGTCGACGGTGAAGTATCAGAACATGGACCTGGCGAGCGACCGCATCAGCATCAATCTGGACAGCAACATCGTGCATGCTACGGGATCGTATACCGACTCGACAGAGACGGAGATCAAGGGTAAGCCGGTGTTCCAGATGGGGCAAGACACATACGATAGCGACACGATGTCGATGAACTTCAAGACCAAGAAGGGCCTTATCGGCAACGTCCGTACCGAACAGGAGGACGGATTCCTCTTCAGCGAGCGCAGTAAGCGCAACGAGAAGGGCGACTTCTTTCTTGAGCACGGACGCTACACCACCTGCGACGCCGAGCATCCCGACTTCTATATCGCCCTCTCGCGCGCCAGGGTGCGCCCCGGCAAGGATGTCGTCTTCGGACCGGCTCACCTCGTCGTGGCCGATGTCCATCTGCCGCTGGCTATACCTTACGGTTTCTTCCCCTTCTCGAAGAGCTACAGCAGCGGATTCATCATGCCCACCTACGGCGACGAGAGTGCGCGCGGTTTCTACCTTCGCGACGGCGGCTACTACTTCGCCATCAGCGACAAGATGGACCTAAAGCTCCTGGGCGAAATCTATACGAAGGGTTCGTGGGGCATCAGTGCTGCCAGCAACTATCGCAGGCGCTACCGCCACAGCGGATCGTTCTTCTTCAGCTATCAGGACACGAAGAACGGCGACAAGGGCATGCCCGACTTCAACGAGACGGAGAGCTTCAAGATACAGTGGAGCCATCGCCAAGACCCGAAAGCCAATCCCTTCAGCACACTGTCGGCCAGCGTCAACTTCGCCACGACCAGCTACGAGCGCAACAACCTGTCGTCGCTCTACAACCCGCAGTCGCTGACGCAGAGCACGCGCACATCGTCGGTGTCTTACTCTACCAACTTCTCGAGCATCGGCATGAGCATCAGCACCACGATGAACCTCAACCAGAACATGCGCGACAGCATCATCGAGCTGACACTGCCCGACCTGAACATCTCCATCTCGCGCTTCTATCCCTTCAAGCGGAAGCATGCCGCCGGCAAGGAGCAGTGGTACGAGAAGATTGCCATGTCGTATACCGGACAAATCTCCAACCGCATCCATACGAAGGAGAACATGCTGATGCACTCGTCGCTCGTCAAGGATTGGCGCAACGGCATGAACAACTCCATCCCCATCAGCGCGTCGTTCACCGTGCTCGACTATATCAACGTCACGCCCTCGGTGAACATCACCGACCGTGTCTATTTCAGCAAGACGATGCGCTCGTGGGACAGGCAGTATCAGCAGGAGGTGGCCGACACACTGCACGGCCTGTACAACATCTACAACTGGAACATGAGCCTGTCGGCCAGCACCAAGCTCTACGGTATGTTCATCCCCAACCGCAAGATTTTCGGCGACAAGATACAGGCCATCCGCCACGTCTTCACACCGAAGATTAGCTTCAGCTATGCACCCGACTTCAGCTCGTCGCGCTATGGCTATTACGAAACCTACGAGAAGACCGATGCGCAGGGCAATGTCACGCTCGTTGAATACTCTCCCTTCTCTGACGGCATGTACGGTGTTCCGGGTAAGGGAATGACGGGTAGCGTCAATTTCGACATCGGCAACAATATCGAGATGAAGATAAAGTCGGACGCTTTGGAAGACTCGACGGGCTTTAAGAAAATCAGTCTGATTGACGAGCTTGGCGCCAGCATGTCGTACAACATGGCCGCTAAGGAACACCCGTGGAGCGACCTCACCATGCGTCTGCGACTGAAGCTCACCAAGAGCTATACCTTCAACCTCAACGCCCAGTTTGCTACCTATGCCTATGAGCTCGACGAAGAGGGACGACCCTATATCGGCAACCGTACCGAATATAGCAAGGGGCGCTTCGGCCGATTCCAGGGCATGACGCAGCACTTCTCCTACACGCTCACGCCAGAGAAGATACTCCGCTTCTTCCGTGGCGAAAAGAAGAAGGATACGGAGGAAGATAAAGACGACGAGGAAGACGACGAGTTTGACGTCAACTCAAACATCGACGACGACATGGAGCGAGGCAAACGTCCTGCCAAGAGCAGCAAGAGCGAAAAGGCTGAGACCGACGCCGATGGCTATATGGCTTTCAAGATGCCGTGGACGCTCACTGTCGGCTATAGCATCTCGATGCGCGAGAACACCAGTGGTAAGTTCAACGAGAAGCGCATGCGCTATCCCTATAAGTTTACGCAGAACCTCAATCTGAGCGGCAATATCAGTATCGCCGACGGGTGGAATATATCGTTCACCAGCGGTTACGACTTCGAGAACAAGGCCATGAGTATGACGACGGCCTCGCTCTCGCGCGACCTCCACTGCTTCAATATGTCGGCCTCCGTCGTGCTGGCACCTTATACTTCCTATAACTTCACGTTCCGCTGCAACGCCTCCACCCTGACCGATGCCCTGAAGTACGACAAGCGGTCGGGCTATTCGAATGCCGTGCAGTGGTATTAAACCCCTACATCACTCTTCTGCATGGAAGCGACACGTTGCGAACCCTACATGGTGGGCAGCGGTTGGCCGTCTTTGGCTTTTCGGGCAAACTCGAAGAGTCGCTGTGGCAGGTGGCAGTAGCCCTCTGGATTCTTGTCGAGATAGTCCTGATGGTAGGTCTCGGCGGGGTAGAAATTCTTCAGGGGCAGCAGCTCCACGGCTAAAGGCAGTTCGTTGCGCGCCATCTCCTGAGCATAGACTTTCTCAATGACGTTCAGGTCGGACGGGTCGTCGTAATAGATGCCCGTGCGGTATTGCGTACCCTTGTCGTGTCCCTGTTGGTTGACGCTCACGGGGTCGATGGCCATGAAATAGAGATTCAGCAGAAACTCGAGCGATGCTTTCTCGGGATCGTAGACCACACGGACGGTCTCCGCAAACTGTGTTGTGTCGGTGCACACCTGTTCGTAGGTGGGATTGTCGATGATACCATTGGCGTAGCCCACCTCTGTCTCTACCACTCCCTCCACCTGTTTGAAGTAGTGTTCCGTCCCCCAGAAGCATCCTCCTGCCAGGTAGATTTCCTTTGTCTGTTTGTCCATAGTTATTTTGTTTTTATACTCTTGATTGTCAGTCGTTGCTGCAGTCCGCGCTCTTTGTCGCCTACGGTGAGCACGATGTTGCCCGCCTTCTTCGTCGAGCGCACCAGTACCACCAACTGCCCGTTGAAGAGCTTCATCGTCGGGTCGGTGAAAGGCTCCAGCGATGTGGCATCGCCGTTGCAGACAGCCTCGAACTTTCCGGCACCCTCGACGCTGAACGTCAGCTGGTCGGCAGCATCGGGAATGAGTGTTCCCTTGTCGTCGACGAGGCTCACCGTCACGAAGGCCATGTCGTCGCCGTCGCTGCAGAGCGTCGTGCGGTCGGCATCGAGCTTCAGGGCGGCAGGCTTTCCGGCTGTCAGCACCACCCGTTCGGCGGCTTTCCGTCCGTTGCAGTCGTAGGCCACTACTCTGAGTTCGCCCGGTTCGTAGACAACGTTGTTCCAGCGCAGGCGGTAGCGGTCCATCTTGCTCGTCGGGTTCTTGCTGATGCGTCCCTGACTCTTTCCGTTGACGAAGAGCTCGGCCTCGGGGTAGTCGGTGTAGCAGTAGACGGGTGTCGGCTGTCCTTCGCGTCCCTTCCATGTCCAGTGGGGCAGCAGGTGGAGCGTATGCTCGTTGGTGTTCCATACGCTGCGATACAGATAGTAGCGGTCTTTGGGCAGTCCGGCAAGGTCGCAGATGCCGAAATAGCTGCTGCGGCTGGGCCAGTATTCGTCGTAGGGAGTAGGTTCGCCCAGATAGTCGTAGCCCGTCCAGACGAACTGTCCTATGGTATAGTCGAGGTCGTCCATCGCCTCGAAGTCGTCTTCCGGCAGGTTGCTCCACGAGCAATACTCCGTGTCGTAGCCCGAGCATTGCCCGTCGTCGTAGGTATTGGTGTTCGACACCTCAACGGGGAACTTGTAGACACCACGGCTGCTGACGGTCGATGCCGTCTCGCTACCGAGCAGGAATCCCTGTGGCAGCTGTTCGATGTTCTTCGGATATTTGTAGACGCGATAGTTGAAGCCCGGTACGTCCATCACCTGGGCGAAGCCGCTCTTCAGCGCATCCTCAGCGCGGTCCATACCCTGCGTGACGGGGCGTGTGGGGTCCAGCCGATGGCAGATGTCCTGCAGGTGGCGTGCTATCTCGCGTCCCTCCTCGCTCCATTGCTCCGGAATCTCGTTGCCTATCGACCACATCACGATCGAGGGATGGTTGCGATGGGCCCTGACAAGCGTTTCGATGTCACGGTCGCTCCAGTCTTTGAAGAAGCGGGCGTAGCCATTCTTGCACTTCGGATAAATCCACATGTCGAAACTTTCAGCCATCACCATCATGCCTAACGAGTCGCAGATGTCCATCTGCCACTGCGACGGCATGTTGTGAGCCGTGCGGATGGCATCGGCGCCCATGTCCTTCATCGTCTCTATCTGGCGTATCAGCGCCCGCTTGTTGACAGCAGCGCCCAGCGGACCGAGGTCGTGATGCAGGCATACACCTTTTATCTTGCGCGATTGTCCGTTCAGCTGGAATCCACCGTCGCCATCGACGCTGATGGTGCGCAGTCCGGTCTTGATGGTCTTCCGGTCTATCTCCTTACCGTTGGAGAGCACTCTCGCGCGTACATTATATATATAGGGCGTCTCTGGCGACCAAGCCTTCGGGTTGTAGACGCGCATCTGCATCGATGCCTTGCCCTGGCTGTCTGTCTCTTTCTGGGCCTGAGCCACAACGCGCCGTCCATCGCTGGTCATGATGGTTGCCTCGACGGTCAGTCCCGTCGTGTTCTCGTAGCCTGCCAGCTGGAAGTCGGCGTCCACCACAGCAACATTTTCTGTGAGCGATGTCGTGCGGACGAATGTCCCCCACTCGTCGAGGTGTGTCTTGCCCGTCAGCTGCAGGGTGACGGGGCGGTAGAGCCCTGCCCCTGGATACCAGCGGCTGCTCTCCTCAACGTTCTTCAGTCGGACAACCAGGCTGTTGGCCTTTCCGCCTTTGTTGAGGTAGGGCGTGGCATCCACGCGGAAGGCATTGTAGCCGTAGGCCCAGTGGCCTGCCTCGTGTCCGTTGACGTAGACGACGGGTTCGCTCATGGCTCCGTCGAACAGCAAGACGGCCTTCTCATAGCCATTCGGAACGACGAAGGTTGTCCGATATTCGCCCTCGCCAATCCACGGCAGCGCTCCCGAACGCCCCGACTTCTCCGTGGCCTCCTTCTCGCCGTTCTGCTCGATAGCCACCATCTGCAGGTCCCACTGTTTATCGAACGGGCCGCTGATGGCCCAGTCGTGCGGAATGGTCACCGTCTGCCATTGTTTGCCGTCTTTCGAGAACTGCCACCCTTCCCGGAGGTCCATCTCTTTGCGTTGCTGTGCCGTAGTGGCTAAAACTACCATCAGGGCACCCGTCAGTGTCAAAATTTTCTTCATTTTGCTTTATTTTGTCAATACTGGGTACAAAATTACAATATTTTTACGCAATATCAGTCTATAAATTCTGCAAAAGAAGTAAACAAAACTTAAATTTGTGATTTGTGTGCCTACACAACGATTTTTGCAAAAAAAATGCATGAAAATGTTTTGTGGTTTCAAAAAAGAGTCGTACCTTTGCAACCGTTATCCTGAAAACAATCTTTTTACCTTAAAGAAACTAATACCTATTGAAGATAGAGCGATCAGCTGTGAAGCCTGTCGCTTTTTTTATGCCCTCTCCTTTCCTTGTTGTTGCTTTTTACGGAAAAAACTTGCAGATTACGATAAGTTTCACTACCTTTGCAGCAAGTGATTGAACAAAACTGCAAAAAATGAAAACAGCCAATAGAATATGGGTTGTGGTGCTGATGGTGCTGGCGACCCTGAGCGTTAACGCCAATCCAGTAGAGGAGATGCTTGAACGCATCGACCGCGGAGCATCGAAGAAGTTTAAGACGGTGCTGCTGAAGAACGACGGCCGCGAGTTTTTCGAGCTCGACCAGCAAGGCAGCCGTGTCGTGGTGCGCGGTCACAACTGGGTGGATGTGGCGGTCGGCGTGAACTGGTATCTGAAGCATTATGCCCATATCCACCTGACGTGGAACCAGATGACGGCCAAGCTGCCTGATGTGTTGCCGCCCGTCACCAAGCGCGAGAAGCATGAAACGACGCTCTCGCTGCGCTATGATTTCAACTATTGCACCTTCAGCTATTCGATGGCCTGGTGGGACTGGGAGCGCTGGGAGCGCGAGATCGACTGGATGGCCCTGCACGGCGTGAACATGCCGCTGGCCGTTGTCGGCGAAGAGTGCGTTTGGCGCAACATGCTGCTACGCTTAGGCTATAATGAAGATGAGATAGGACGCTTCATTGCCGGTCCCGCCTTCTTGGCGTGGTGGGCCATGAACAACCTGGAAGGGTGGGGCGGACCGTTGCCCCGCTCGTGGTACGACCGTCAGGAGCGACTTCAGAAACTCATCCTGAAGCGCATGCGCCAATGGGGCATGCAGCCCGTACTGCCAGGCTATTGCGGCATGATGCCCCACGACGCCAAGGAGCGACTCGGGCTGAACGTTACCGACGGCGGACTGTGGAACGGCTATCAGCGGCCTGCCAACCTGCTGCCCACTGACAAACGTTTCCAAGAGATAGCTAAGGTATACTATGAAGAGCTGACCCGACTCTTCGGACGGTCGAAATACTACTCGATGGACCCCTTCCACGAGAGCAGCAATGACAGCCGCGTCGACTATGCCGCTGCCGGCGAGGCACTGATGGCGGCGATGAAGGAGGTGAACCCGTCGGCTGTCTGGGTAGTGCAGGGCTGGACGGAGAATCCGCGGCCGCAGATGCTCGAAAGGCTCAACCCGCACGATATGCTGATACTCGACCTCTTTTCGGAGTGTCGACCGATGTTCGGCTCACCGTCAATCTGGCGGCGCGAGGGTGGCTACGGTGAGTTTCCGTGGGTGTTCTGTCTGTTGGAGAACTTCGGCGGCAACGTCGGTTTGCATGGACGCATGGACCAGCTCATCAGCAACTTCTTGGAGGCCACCGTCAACAACCAACACCCATCACCTAACACCCATCTCAAAGGCATCGGCTTCACAATGGAGGGTTCGGAGAACAATCCCGTGATGTTCGAGCTGATGAGCGAGCTGCCCTGGCTCCCCTTAAGTTCTGAAAGTCGCGATTCAGTTGCGACCATCAAAGAGCAATGGCTGGAGCGATACACCCTGGCGCGCTACGGACGGCACGACGAGGCCATCAGTGAGGCATGGCGCATCCTGGCTAACAGCATCTACAACTGTCCGCCGGGCAACAACCAGCAGGGCCCGCACGAGAGCATCTTCTGCGGACGGCCGTCGCTGAACAACTTCCAGGCATCGTCGTGGTCGAAGATGAAGAACTATTACGACCCCGACGACACCCGCAGGGCTGCTCTCCTGATGGCCAGCGTGGCTGAGCTGTATCGTGGCAACAACAACTTCGAGTACGACCTCGTGGACATCGTCAGGCAGGCCTTGGCCGACCAGGCGCGCATCCAGTACCAGTATGCCATTGCCGACTACAAAGCCTTCAACCGTAAGCAGTTCGAGCGTTCGTCGAAGCGCTTCTTAGACATGCTCTTGGCGCAAGACCGTCTGCTCGGCACCCGAAAGGAGTTCCGTCTGGGCCATTGGACAGAGGCTGCCCGCCGCTGTGGCACAACGCCAGAAGAGCAGGATCAATACGAATGGAACGCGCGCGTGCAGATAACCACCTGGGGCAACCGCACCTGTGCCGACAAGGGCGGCCTGCGCGACTATGCCCACAAGGAATGGCAGGGACTTTTGAAAGACTTCTACTATGTGCGCTGGAAGACTTATTTCGATGCCCTCTCCCAGCAGATGGAGCATCTCTCCAAACCGCAGCCCGAGCTCTTGGGGATGGGCGTCAACAGCAACAAGACGGCCGAAGAGCTCTTCCAGATGGCCCTGCCGCAAGAGGTCGTCGTCGACTGGTATGCCATCGAGGAGCCTTGGACGCTCCGCCACAATGCCTATTCCGCGCAGGCAGAAGGCAACCCCGTAGATATCGCCCTCGACATCTGCAAGCAATTCTTCTGATATCCCTGATTCCTGTGTTCTATGATTGATTTGCAGTTACACGTGTCAGTTTATTCAACTTCCGCAGGCTTCCAAAATCCACCGAGAATGTAGAACTCTCGCTTAAATTCACGCCAGCCGAATTCTTGCACTGGCAAGCGACCGTTATCAGAGCAGGGGAAAATTGTCAATTTCCAATGGAGCCATCCGGTACACGTGGATAATGTGCGTCGTCTGAAAGTGTATACAAATAGAATGAAAAATAAAATATACTTTAATAACAGTATGTTCAATACTACTCTAAAAAAAATAAATACTGGAAAGATAAAACCTATTAACATTTTTATCATCAAATAGATATGAAAAGAATCGCTAATACTTTATGCGTATTGATTTTGACTTTGAACTGTGTTTTTGGACAAGAAACAGTAGTAGCCCATTTGGGAGAGGTTCTTGAGAACCTTGATAAGGATTGTTATGTTAGGCAGATGCAAAAAGACATGGAGGGATTCAATAAATGGCTTACGGACACATTAGAGCCACTTCGTTCTAATCCGCCAATCCTTATGCATACGCCTGAAGGCTTTCCAATACCAATGTTGGTTTCCGATATGTATTATCGGAAGCCATGTCCTTTGGATTTGAAAACGACCAAGAAAGTATACGCTTTGTGTGTTGACTTTACCTCTTTGAACGACTACCAGTATGGTGACGATATCTACGACCATATCGTGGTAGATAGCACAAAAATGATTGTTGCAATTTGTTTAGATAAAAATGATAGAGTATTAGGCATCACGGACTATGAAGATAGAGGTGCTTTCGCAACGTGGGAGTCATTTGTATCTACCGGCTTCCACAAAAGGAAGTTTAAAAACATATATAGGAATCTTATGAAGCATAATCCTGACTTCCTTTTGTTTTGTTATTTCCGAGGCATGGGAGAAATCATGTATGCAAGGAACGGCAAACTGTACTTCTTTCATCCCAATTATCCGAAAAGACCTGAATTACCTATCGAGGAAGATTTTCTCAGTAAGCCCATTTCTTTTTTGAGATTACATTATAGTGGCAAACGATACGAAACTATCAGAGAACTTTTTAGAAGTGAATTTTATGGAATAAAAACTTCAAGTAGGAAGACTGGTAATACACCAAAATCGGAATTAAGAATTTGCGAATAAGATGTAATGAAAAGAACAAAGAATGATTTAGCCAGCCTATTGATGGCGAGCCATACGGCACGGCATCGGCACAGGTGGATGTGTCGGCAGAGATCGGCTATTGCCTCCACGACGGCGGGGCTGGGTTATGATACTTCCGTTTCGAAGCATTTTTTTAAGATGAATAGTAAAACGATAAAAGGGCTGTGCTTAACAACTGTCATGTCCCTGTGTTCTTGTGATTATGGATATAATTATTATATTCAAAACTGCACGAAAGATACCATCGTGATAGGAGTGTCCAGTTGCGAGCGGATTGATAGTGTTTATCGCATCATGCAAGGGTCGGGAACTGTTTTCGACATAAAGAAATTCTCCAATGATACAATAAGAATCTACGAATGGAATCAAGTATTCCCCGACTCCGTTGCGGAAGACGGTTCCGTCAACTGTCCATTATTCTATCATAACAAGAATAATTGTGGCTATCTTTTCATTATCAAGTGGGAGACAGCAAAGAGTCACACATGGGAGGAGATTTGCCGTCGGGAATTATATGACACTTTAGTCATTGTGACAAGGGAGATGGTCAAGGACGGAAACGGTATAGGATATTGCGGAGTAGGAAAGCCTATCAAAACAACCAACAAGGTTTGGCAATGAGAAGAATAGTTGTCAGTCTTCTGTTGATGGTCGGTAGTATACTGGCGACAGCGGCTAAGGTGCTACCTATGACTTTCGCCCACGATGGTGCGACGGATAACCTAACGGGTGCAGGACAGGCCTACTATGCCCTGACCGACCACCTCGGCAGCTATACACGGCTGTACACGATGGCCGGCGACTCGGTCCTCATCGCATCGTACGACCCGTGGGGAAACCGCACCACGACGAAGAACACGCTGAAGTTCTTCGACGAGCGAAGCGACAGAGGTCGTTACCATCGCGGCTTCACCGGCCATGAACATCTGACTACATACGGAGTGATCAATATGCGCTCGGCCCAAAGGGACGCTTTGCTTGCAAAGAACGGGCGCATGTACGACCCGACGGTGGGCCGCTACCTCGCCCCGAGGCTTGGCATCTGGCTCAGCCCCGACCCCATGCAGCTGAAGTACCCCCATGTCAGCAGCTATGCGTATTGCATGGGGAACCTGGTGAAGCTGACTGACCTTTTTGGCTTGGCTCCAGGTGATTTCTTTAGAACTGTTAATGCTGCGGCAGTTGATTTCGGTCTGTTTTATAACTATAACTCGATATCAGCAAGTTCAAAAGAAATGGTTGATGACATCATCAGAGATAGTCTTCGACAAGCTCAGGAACCATCGGCGACAAGCTCAGGAACCATCGGCGACAGGCTCAGAAACCATCTCCGATACCTGTTCAGACTATCCCTGATAGATGTTCAGCGCCCACAGAAAAAGTCTTGTAAAGAAAGGGGCAATACCTCACCAAAATGCGCAGAATCGTCCTGTTTATCGGACTTTCCGATGGTGAGGTGATGAAGAAACACCTCACCAGAGACCCCACCAATGCCCCCACCATCCATCTACACCTGCCACGTATTTGCTTCTTAAGTGCTGTTGCGACGCAAGGAAGCGTCGCCTCCTACATGTGCCACTTGGCGCTTCTCCCCTTTGGAGAGGCTGGGAGAAACTCCCAAAATGGTGAGGTGCTTGGTGAGATGTCTGGTGGGGTGTTTGCCGAACACCTCACCATCCAACCCCTGCATGAATAAAGGGATTCCGGATGTTTTGGTGAGGTGTTGAGCTTTTTGGAGAAGTTTGGGGAAGTTCGACCTTTGTTAGCTTGCAAGAGCAAGAATTTGCCCGCAGGAGGACAGTGGGGATTACAAATCCCTGATTCACGGCAGCCGAATTTCGAAATTCGGCTGAACGGTAGAGACACAAAGACACAGAGTATAATAATAAAAAACCTCTGTGTCTTTGTGTCTCTGCGTTCTGTTTAGAACATCCGGGGACGTCCGCCACCGAAGCCGCCGGGACGACCGCCACCGAAGCCACCGGGGCGACCCTGTCCACCGGGGCCACCGGGGCCGCGCTGCATCTGCTCGCGGGCCTGCTTTCCTCCGAAGAGGTTCAGGCGGTAGCTGACGTGGAGCAGGGCGTAGGAGTTGATGCTGTTATACTCAGTATCGCTGCGCTGCATGGCGTTGACGGTGCGGCTGTAGTTGCTCTGCTGGTGGAGGATGTCGTACAGCTGCAGGCTGACGGTGAGCGGCTTGCCCTTGAGGAAGCTCTGCGAGATCTGTGCATTCCAGATGAGCTCGTTGGTGTTCATCGAACTGTCGGAATAGCCCCGTCGGCTCTGGTTGTGCAGGTCGGTGGAGAGGCTCGTACCCCACGGAGCATAGATGTTGAGCGATCCGCCGTAGGAGAACTGCCATGTGTTGAGGTTGTTCTGCGACTGCAGCAGGTTCTTCGTGTGCATGTAGTTGAGCGACCCGTCGAGCGACACCTCTATCCAGTCCTTTCTCCAGCTGCCCTGCAGGCGCTCCATGACGCTTGTGGAGCGTGTGGTGTTCTTCTGCGAGCCCACGGTCTTGCCCATGTCGAGATAGCCCACATAGTTGTTGTAGTTGAGCATCGTGAAGGTGTTGACGTTCCATACGGCGGCCGAGTCGATGGCGGTGTTGAACATGAAGCCCAGGTTGGCGTTCCAGTTGCCGTTGATGTTCTCCGGGCGAGTGGTGCGTCCTCCCGTCGTCGCATCGTAGGTGACGAGGTTCGAGATGGAGTTGCGCGTCGTGCTGTAGTTGGCGAAGGTCATGATGGCGCGCTGGTGGTCCATCAGATATGTATTGTAGAACAGCCGGAAGTTGTTGGTGAACGAAGGCTTCAGTCCGGGGTTACCCTTGCGGATGTTGAGCGGGTCGCTGTCGTCGGTGATGTCGAGCAGGTCGCTCATCGAGGGCTGCGCGGTGGAGCCGCGGTAGTTCAGTCGCAGCTCCGTCGTCTTGTTGGGCGTATATCGGAAGTCGAGTGTCGGTGTGACGTTGAAGACGTTGCGTGTCGTGTCGGTGTGCAGTCCCTGGTAGTCCTGCACGAAGTTCGACCGTTGCGGCTGCATCATCACGCCGGCATTGAGCTTGAAGAGTTGGCGTGTCAGTCGGAACATCACGTTCACCTCGTGGATATAGTTCTTATATTCTGAGAAGCGGCTCAGGTCGTTGTCCTTGAACGTGTCGAGCTGTCCGGGCACCTGACTGAGGAAGCCGTCCCATCCGCGGTAGATCTGCGGCACGCCGGCGAAGATGTTCGTCGGCAGTGCTGAGAAGTCGTACGTTGAGCGGTCGCTCTTGCTGTAGTTGTACCTGAACTGATACGACAGTTGCAGGTAGGCGCGGTCGAAGAGCGGTTCGCTGTAGGTCGTCTGAAGGGCGTAGCTCCAGTTCTTCGTGGGTGTGAGGTTGTAGCGGTTGGTGTAGTAGGTCGAGTCGTTGCCTGCTGCGGAGCGAATCTGATAGAGGATGACGTCGCTGGTGGATACGTTCTTGCTCTCGCCGTCGCCATAGCTGAAGTCGCCGCGCAGGGTGACGTTACGCCCTTTGGTGTTGAGCTTGCGGTTCAGCTGGAGCATGGCCGAAGCCGACGTGTTGTCGCTGTAGCTGATGCTGCCGTTGCTGCGGTTGTTGACAGCGAGGCTGTCGGCCGCCAACTGTTCGATAGAAGCTATAGCCAGCGGGTCGGCTACATAGCTGTATGGGTCTTCGGTGAAGGTAGCCGAGCGGCTGGAGCTGTTGCCGTCGCTGCTGTTGATGCGCAGCGAGGGTCGGAACATGATGTTGGTCATCGAGTCGGGCTTCCATTCCAGACGGAACCGTCCGTCCCAGCTGTTCGAGCGCGAGTAGTTCTGGTTGAGCGAGTTCTGGAACGACGAGTTACCGCCGTTGAAGAGTTCTGCTGCCGTGCGCGACCACACGTCGCCGTCGTTGTGGTTCCATCGGATGCTGGCATCCATCTCGAGCTTGTCCTTGTCGTTGTAGTTGAAGTTCAGGCCCGCCATCTTCGAGGCGTTCAGACCGTTGCGCTGACCCCATCGTCCGCCGCCGCCACCGCCAGGGAATCCCATGTCGTTGGTGTTGTTGGCGTTGCCGAATCCCATGATGCGGTATTTGTCGTTGAACCACGCCAGCATCAGTCGGTCGGAGTAGCGGTTGTGCGTACCGATGGAGAGGTCGATGTTGGAGAACATACCCTTGTTCATGCCGGGCTTGATGCCGAAGTCGAGCACGGTCTCCTCGTTGCCGTCGTCGATGCCCGTGACGCGCGAGAGGTCGCTCTTCTGGTCGTAGGCCTTGATGTTGTTGACGATGCTGGTGGGCAGGTTCTTCATGGCCGTCTTGGTGTCGCCGGTCATGAACTCCTTGCCGTCGACGAGAATCTTCTTCACCTCCTTGCCGTTGATGGTGATCTTGCCGTCGTCGTCCACCTGGGCACCGGGCAGCTTCTTCACCAGCTCTTCCACCACGGAGCCTTCCGGGGTGCGGTAGGCCGAGGCGTTGTAGACGAAGGTGTCTTCGCGGACCGTCACCTTCGAAGCCTGTGCCGTCACCTCGGCACCTTTCAGCATGATGGCGTCGGTGGCGAAGGCGATGGTGCCGAGCGCGACGTCGGCCGACTTCTCGATCGTCATGTTGAGCAGCTGTGTCTTGTAGCCCACACACGATAGCTTCAGCAAGTATTTCCCGTTCTTGGGTGCCGTAAGGCTGAAGTTGCCGTCAACGTCGCTCACGGCACCGCCGACAAAAGTGCTGTCCTGCTTGAGCAGCTGCACCGTTGTTTGCATGACGGCCTCCTTCGAATCTTTGTCGATGATGGTTCCTGTTATCCTGCGATTCTGTGCGAATGTCGCTACTGCCACCATCAAGAGCAGTAGCATGAAACTTAATCTTTTCATCCTGTGTCTTTTAGTTTTTGGTTGTTATGACGCTGATTTATGTCAATTGTTTAAGCAAAAGAATATTAAATATGGTAAAAATAACGACAATTCGAAAAATAATGCCTATCTTTGCACCCGATAGATGTATAGTTTTTTCAGGTGTTACGCGTAATAATAAAGAGAAAGGATATGAAAATGGATGAAGAGAGAATGATGTTTTCAAGAAACTTGCAAGAGGATCTTGTCTTGGCACTTGCCGAGTGTGAGCGCGACCGACTGTTTGTGCTGACCGATTCCAACACCGTCAGGCTTTGCTGGCCCTTAGTGAGCAATTTCCTCTGTCTGCGAAAGGCGGAGCTCATCACCATACCTGCCGGCGACGACCACAAGACCATCGCCACGGCCACCTACGTGTGGCAGCAGCTGAGCCAGCTCGGGGCAACGCGCCATTCGTGCCTCATCAATCTGGGCGGCGGCATGGTGACCGACCTGGGTGGCTTTGTGGCCAGTACGTTCAAGCGAGGCATCAACTATATCAACATGCCCACGACGCTCCTCGCGATGGTCGATGCCAGCACGGGCGGTAAGACAGGTGTCAACCTCGACGGTCTGAAGAACGAGGTGGGCACGTTCAGCCGTCCCAGCTTCGTCGTCGTCCACACACCCTTCCTGCAGACGCTCTCACAGGAGAATCTCCTCTCGGGCTATGCCGAGATGCTCAAGCATGCCCTGCTCAGCGACAATGCCCTTTGGGCGGAGATTGTTGAACATTCGGCATTGAATATTGAACATTCAACATTGAATACGGAGGTATGGGAGAAGCGCTTGATGCGGTCGGTCGCCGTGAAGCAGCGCATCGTGGCTGCCGACCCCAAAGAGCAAGGACTGCGCAAAGCGCTCAACCTTGGGCATACCGTCGGGCATGCCTTGGAGACGTGGTCGAGGATGGAAGGGAGAGAGGAGAGAGGAGAGAGGAAGGAGATTAGACAGTCGCCCATGCCTCTGCTGCACGGCTATGCTGTGGCTTACGGACTCGTTGCCGAGCTCTTCTTGAGCGCAGTGAAGTGTAGCTTCCCTACCGACAAGCTGCGGCAGACGGTCAGCTTCATCCACGAGCTCTACGGCCGTCCCGCCATCACCTGCGACGACTACGATGCGCTCATCGCCCTGATGCGCCACGACAAGAAGAACCAGCGCGGTCAGATCAACTTCACCCTGCTGGCCGACATCGGCGATGTGCGGATTGACCAAACTGCTACGGCTGAAGAAATCAAGGAAGCTCTCGACTTCCTCCGCGAGGGGTAGTGTCCGTCAGCGTCCTATTCCAGCATCGAAACCGTCAGGTTCTCGTCCAAAAGTTGAAGAGCGCCCAATAGGCTGTATAGATCTGCGATGCCCTTCTGTTGCTCTTCCGTCGGTGCGCCTATGGTCGTATCACCGTCTTTTATCACTACGCTCGTCAGCTTGAACCAGCTGATGTCGTCCGACGGATGGGAGGGGTCTGAATAGCTGTAGAAGATAAGTCCCGAGGGCATGTAGCTGCTGAGTAAGTTGTTGAGGCGTGCCTCGAAGAGCATGTGGTTGGCATCGAAGAAGCGGATGCAATACTGTGTCGGCAGGGGGTACGACTTCTCCACAATGCGGCCTACGCCCTTCAGTTTGAACAGTCCTGTCTTTGGGTTGCACGCAACGATGTTCTTGATGGTCAGCACAACATCCTCCTCGGTGATGTCGTAGAGCTGCGCTCCCTCTTCCACGACGATGGCTCGCAGCGCTGGTGTACCGGGGCAAACCACGTAGAGGTCGTCGTCGTCATGACTGCAGCCCGTCAACGCCATTGGCAGCATCAGTAAGGCGCAGAGCGCAAGAATCAAATGCCTTTTCTTTTCCATTTTCTTTCCTTTTTTATATCAATAATCAATCCGGTTTTGCTTTGTCGCTATCCAGTAAACGCCCCTCCCGGATATTCCTTGCATCCTGTAGCTGATTTTTAACAAACTTTCATACTCGCATGCCCCACTTCCCCACGGTGGCGTTTTTTTTGATACATTTTTTGCCGTTTCGATATTTATCCGTAAATTTGCAGCCAAGAAAAAACAACGGAAGATATGAAGAGAATACTATTGATATGGGCGGCGGCACTCATGACGTGTACCGTAGTGGCGCAGACAGGCAATGGTGTTGGAGGAAGAAAGAAAGTGGGCGTTGTGCTCAGCGGTGGCGGTGCGAAAGGAATGGCGCACATCGGTGTGCTGAAGGTGCTGGAGGAGGCTGGCATCCCAGTGGACATCGTCACGGGAACGTCGATGGGGAGCATCATCGGCGGACTGTATGCCATAGGATATAACGCCTGCTCACTCGATTCGATGGTGAGGGTGCAGGACTGGAGTTACGTGATTACGGACAAGGAGGACCTGCGGCGACAGAGTCTTGCCGACCAGCGGAAACAAAATACTTACGCTTTCACCACAGGGCTGACCATCGGCAAGCGTGACCTGCGGGCGGGGGGATTCATCAAAGGTAAAAACCTGGCGGAGCTGTTCCAGCAACTCTGCACGGGATATACCGATTCGCTCGACTTTACGCGCGACCTGCGCATACCCTTTGCCTGTGTGGCGACGAACATCATCGACAATAGCGAGGTGGACTTCCACAGCGGACGACTGCCGCAGGCGATGAGGGCGTCGATGGCGATACCTGCAGCTTTCTCACCAGTGAGAATAGGCGACAAGGTGCTCGTTGACGGTGGTCTGAAGAATAACTATCCGGCGGACATCGCACGCGAGATGGGAGCCGACATCATCATCGGTGTGACGGTGCAGGGACAGCCGAAGATGGCCGAGGATATGGGTGGCACGATGAGCATCCTGAGTCAGATTATCGACGTGAACTGTAAGAACAAATACGACGAGAACCTGGCGATGACCGACCTCCACCTGCAGGTGGACACCAAGGGCTACGGGTCGGCAAGCTTCTCGAAGGAAGCCATCGACACGCTCATCAGACGCGGCGAGGAGCTGGCAAGGAGCCACTGGGACGACATCATGGCGCTGAAGAAGCGCATCGGCGTGGACGAAGCGTTCCGCCCCGTGCTGCTGCAACCGCTTCGCCCAAAGGTGATGACGGAGAAGAGGCGCGTGACGGCCTTCGTCTTCGAGAATATGACACCGCAGGCAGAGGCCTTCATGAGGGAGAAGTTCCACCTGAGCCGGACGGACAGCATCGACGCGAAGCTGGAACAGCAGCTGACGACGGCTATGCGTGTGGACCTGTTCTACCAGACGGCGGAGTGCCACTTGGTGCCCGACGGCGACGGGGTGCGTGCCATCCTCACAGCCGGCCAGCGGAAGTCGGTGCAGCTGCATGCCGGTTTCCGCTACGACACGGAGGAGCATGCTGCTGTGCAGGTAGGGCTGGACATCCCGATGAAGTCGGCCACGCCGATGAACACGGAACTGACGCTGCGGTTAGGAAAGCGACTGATAGCCCGTGGCGACCTGACCTTCCACCCCAGAAGCTTCATCCGTCCGACGCTGAGCATGCTGTTCTGCCGTAACGACGTAGACATCTACATGGAGGGCGAGCGGGCCTACAACGTGCTGTACAACCAGTTGCAGAGCGAACTGACGCCGATCAACGTTGACCTGAGACACTTCAACCTGCAGATAGGCGTCAGGTGGGACTTCATGCACTACCGCAGCACGCTGGGCTCCAAGACATCGAACGGGGTGCAGCTGGAGAACGAACACTTCTTCAGCTACCGTGCGCGGCTGAGCTACAACAGTGAGGACAGCTGGTACTTCCCCACACGCGGGGCAAGATTCAATGCCGAATATGCCTACCTGACGAACGACTTCGCGAGACTGAGAGAACGCGATGCCGAGGGGAACAACATTGGATGGAAGGAGGGAATGAGTGATGTGAGCGCCCATTGGCGGATGGCCTTCTCACTGAGTAGCCGCTTCACGCTGCAACCGATGTTCTACGGACGGCTGCTCTTCGGACAAGTGCTGCCGCCGGTGTTCAGAAATGCTATCGGCGGAAACCGATTTGGCCGGTATGTCGAGCAGCAGATGCCCTTCGCCGGCATCGGCAATATCGAGTATGTCGACGCTCACTTTGTGGCCGCCCAGCTGCAGGCCCAACAACGCTTAGGGACCAACAACTACGTGCTGCTGCGACTGGCAGGGGCACAACAGGCTGATAAACTGCAGCACCTGTTCGACCGCAGGACGTTGTTAGGTGCCCAACTGGCCTACTATTATAATACGATGTTCGGACCGGTGGGAGCCACCGTGGGCTATAGCAACCATACGGAGAAGCCGTATTTCTACCTGAACCTGGGCTTCGACTTCTGATGCTGGCAGCAAGGCAGGAGACTGCTGCTATGCGTGGCGGCACTGCTGACAGATGCCCTTGACGATATATTCCGTCTCTTCGGGTTGGAAACCCTGTGGGAGGGGGACAGAGGGTATCTCGATGTTGGTGAGGCAGAAGGTGCGATGGCAGCGCAGGCACGTGAGATGAACATGGCCGCGGCAATGGCGTGTGTCGTCGTGGTGGCATACACAATACTTCTGTGCTCCCGAGCCATCGTCGATTTCGTGGAGCAGATGGGCATCGGTGAGCGCGCCGACGGTGCGGAAGAGCGTTGAGCGGTCGACTGTGGGCAATGCCGCCTCGAGATCGGCCAGACTGAAGGCATCGTGGAAGGAGTGGCGCACCTGACGCCAGATGAGCAGGCGCACAGCAGTGACGCGCAGACCGGCATTGTCGAGGGCCTGCTCGTCGGAGATGTCAAGATGGTGGATGTTGTCCATGATGAGAGGGGTTGCTATGTTTTTTTGCCAATTATTCTAAAAAAGGTTGGCGTGATGATGAATTTTTGATAAATGATGAGCGACAACGAATGCCGTTTGCCCGAAAAGTGCTACCTTTGCACTTTTAAACATTGATAGCTAAGGAATATATGTCCACAGAAAACAGAAAACATGAGGGGCTGCAGGCCTTGGGAGCACCGACACCCTACGCTACCGACTACGATCCGTCGGTGTTGGAGACCTTCGAGAACCTGAACCCCGAGCACGACTACTGGGTGCGCTTCAACTGTCCGGAATTTACGACGCTGTGTCCCATTACGGGGCAGCCCGACTTCGCCGAGATACGCATCATGTACGTTCCCGATAAGCGGATGGTGGAGAGCAAGAGCCTGAAGCTCTACCTCTTCTCGTTCCGCAACCACGGCGACTTCCACGAAGACTGCGTGAACACCATCATGCGCGACCTGATCAGCCTGATGGACCCGAAATATATCGAGGTGACAGGCTTCTTTACACCGCGTGGAGGCATCAGCATCCATCCCTTTGCCAACTACGGAAGGCCCGGCACACGCTATGAGCAGATGGCCGAGCATCGCTTCTTCAACTATCAGCTTTGCGATAGTAGCCCCGTGGACCATCGCTGAAACGCAGACGCAGCGAGTCGCGCGTCAGGAGTAATAGCTGGGCGGTGTCGCAGATGTTGAGACGGTGGCGGAGCGAGTCGTCGCGTGTGGGACGTATCTGCAGGACCAGCTGGCCGTTGTAGATATGCCATCCGACATAGCGCTTGGGAACGGGGAAGACGACGGGGTCGTCGTCGCCACGACTCATGGCTCGGAAGGTGCCGATAGGTTGTGCCACATAGTGACGCTTCAGGGCGAAGCCCATCTCGATAGGCTTCATGCGTTCGCGTAGGAGTGAGTCGAGTTCGGCTTGTTCGCTGTCGCTGACATCGATGTTGGAGGAGCGGTCGCGCAGTGTGGGATGCACCAGCTCTACCCACTGCCCCTTCAGTTCGTCGAGGTTGATGACCATGTCGCCCTTCTTCGGATTGCTGCTGTCGAGGACGACGGCCACCCAGTCGCCCGTCTTGGGCTTGCCGATGACGCGCCCTTGGAGCGTAGCATCGATGATGTCGTACGTCACGGGATCGCCGCCGCTGCCAGGGAGGAACACCAAGACAGAGTCGGTGCATCCCTCGCAGGCCAGACCGTAGAGGGTAGAGTCGCCCTCTATCTTTGTACTGGTGCCGATGTTCGTATCGTCACTTTGTTTCGGGGGACTGCTGCAGGCACATGTCATCAGGGCTGCAGCAGCTGCTATCAGGATATGTCTCATGATGTCTTGTCGTTATTTAAATTCGCACCTCGTACCTCGTACCACGCACCTCGTACCACGCACCTCGTACCTCGCACCGCGCACCTCGTCATTGATAGTCTTTCGGGGTGAAAAGCAGGTCGATGAGCTTCTGCCCAGGATGCTTTGTCGAAAAGTAAGTGTACTTGAAGTTGAACCCTGCGTCCTTGTAGGCTTTCAGGTGGGTGGCATTGCGCAGGCCCTCGAGCATCTCCTTGCGCGCTTCGGCCTCGGGAATGGCCGTCGTATCGGCTACCCCTCGGAGCGAGTAGTAATAGTGGAACGTCCTGGTGGCGCGCTCGAAGGTCATACTGTCGGAGACAACAAACTCTGATACAGGCACGGGGCAGTATTTCTCCGTCTGCTCACGGCACTCACGCTCTGCCCGGTCTTCCAGGCTCTCGTGGCAGGCCGTCATCAGAAGAGCGGCAACTGCCAATAGACATATTTTCTTCATACGGGGGCAAAGGTAAGAAAAATTTATGAAATAAGAAGAAAAATCAGAGATTTCTTTTGTATTTCGCACGTTTTTCGTAACTTTGCGCTCGATTTTTCAAACATTCAGCAACAAGCATCAGGAAGTGGACTTCAAAGAAGTGATAGGACAGCAAGAGACGATAGCCCGTCTGGTGAAGATGACCGACGAGCAGCGGCTGCCACATGCCCTCCTCTTCACCGGCCCTGAAGGCTGCGGGAAGATGGCTGTGGCGATGGCGTTCGCTTCGTATCTGCTGACGCGCGACGAGTCGCAGCGACGCAATGCCGAGGCTATGCTGGCCAAATGGCAGCATCCCGACCTGCACTTCTCTTATCCCGTGATACGCCCTGCCGGCACCAACAGCGACCATAAGATGGAGAGCGACGACTTCGCCCGCGAGTGGAACGCCATGATCATGGAGGGACCCTACTTCACGATGGACCAGTGGCTCGAACGCATGGGTGCCGCCAACCAGCAGGCGCTGATGGGTGTGGGCGAGAGCGACAGTCTGTTGAGAAAGATGGCGCTCAAGTCGAGCCAGGGCGGCTATAAGGTGTGCATCATCTGGCTGCCCGAGCGAATGAATCTGGAATGTGCCAACAAACTGCTCAAGCTGATAGAAGAACCGCCGGCAATGACGGTGTTCCTCATGGTATGCGAGGCTCCCGACAGGCTGCTCGACACCATCCTGAGCCGCACGCAGCGCATTGCTATGAAACGCATCGACGACAACGCCGTGAAACAGGCTCTCACCCAGCGGCGCGGACTCGACGACGACACGGCGCAGCGCATTGCCCGACTGGCCAACGGCAACTGGCTGAAAGCTCTCGACGAGCTGGATACGGGCAACGAGAACAGGCTCTTCTTCGACATGTTCAAGATGCTCATGAGGCTGGCCTACCAGCGCAACGCCAAAGAGCTGAAGCGCTGGAGCGAGGCAGTGGCAGCCTACGGACGCGAGCGACAGAAGCGCATGCTGCTCTACTTCATGAGGATGGTCAGGGAGAACTTCGTGTACAACTTCCACAACAAGGACCTCAACTACCTGACGCAGGAGGAAGAGGAGTTTGCCAAGAACTTTGCACGATTCATCAACGAGGCCAACGTCGTCGAGATGGACGAGCTCTTTGCACGCGTCTACCGAGACATCGGGCAGAATGCCAACCCGAAGATACAGTTCTTCGACATGTCGCTCAAGGTCATCATGCTGCTGTTGCGCAAGTGATGAAGCGGGGAGCGGGAATGCTATTCGGAAAATCGACAGTAAGCAAAAATCGCCAATATATAGTAAAGTAAATATAAATCGTAAAATCGTCAATAACATTGGATTATCAGAACTTAAAATACAGCATCTGCAACGGCTGCGATCGCGGACTCTGCCGTAAAGCCTGCGGAAGGCAAGACAAGCAGCTCAACACCTACGACTGGTTGGCCGACGTGCCGGGAAACGACAACGACACCGACCTCGTCGAGGTGCAGTTTAAGAACACCCGAAAGGGCTATTACCACAACGTCAACAACCTGGAGCTGAAGAAGGGCGACATCGTGGCCGTCGAAGCCAATCCCGGACACGACATCGGCGTGGTGACGCTCACCGGAAGGCTCGTCAAGTTGCAACTGAAGAAGGCCAACCTCAAGTCGAGCGACGACATCCGACGCATCTATCGCGTAGCACGGCAGAACGACATCGACCGATGGGAGGAGGCTAAGAGCCGCGAGCACGGCACGATGATAGAGAGCCGGCAGATAGCCAAGAACCTGGGTCTGCAGATGAAGATAGGAGATGTGGAATATCAGGGCGACGGCAACAAGGCCATCTTCTATTATATCGCCGACGAGCGAGTGGACTTCCGCCAGCTCATCAAAGACCTCGCCGCCACCTTCCATGTGCGCATCGAGATGAAGCAGATTGGTGCACGTCAGGAGGCTGGACGCATCGGCGGAACAGGACCCTGCGGCAGGGAGCTCTGCTGCGCCACATGGATGAAAAACTTCGTCAGCGTCAGCACCAATGCAGCACGCTTTCAGGACATCTCGCTCAACCCGCAGAAGCTCGCCGGCATGTGTGCCAAGCTGAAGTGCTGTCTCAACTACGAGGTGGACGACTATATCGAGGCCAACAAGAAGCTGCCGGCACGCGACATCGTCCTGCAGACGCTCGACAGCGACTACTTCTTCTTCAAGAGCGACGCCCTGGCTCAGCTGGTGTCATACACCACCGAGAAGGGCAACCCTGCCAACATGGAGACCATCTCGGTGAGAAGGGCATGGGAGATTATCGAGATGAACAAGGCGGGAGAGAAACCGCTCTCGCTCCTCGACGACCACGCCCAGCGACAGCCCGAACGTCCCGTAGACCTCCTCGCCGGAGAGAGTATCACGCGCTTCGACCGCAGTAAGAAAAAGAAGAAAAAGAAGTCGGGCAAGCCACAGGGCGCCAAGGCTCAGGCTGAAGGTAAGCAGGGCCGACAGCCTTCAGCACCACAGCAAGAGCGACAGCCCTCTGCACCCCAGCAGGGCCGACAGCCGTCAGCACCACAACAAGGCCGACAGCCGTCTGCCAAGCAGCCTTCAGGACAGCAGGGCAAGCCCAAGACGCAGGCTCCCCGCCAGCCCAAACCGAAGTCGACCGATAAGTAGAAAGGACAACAGGTACGCATAGAAAGCCGTATTGTATAGTAAGGAACTGCGCTGATGAAAACGAAGCTCTTCTCGCTCGTCGTAACAACGGTGATGGTATTTGCCATCACCGTCTCTACGGCATGCGACAATGCCACCGTCTATCACCACTTTGAGAATACGCCAGAGACAGGATGGGAGAAGACCGACACACTCTCGTTCGTTGTCAGCCCGATGGCGGAGCCTGGACGCTACAGCCAGCAGCTCGATTTGCGCGTCAACGAGGCGTACCCCTTCACGTCGCTGAGCCTCTCGGTCGTCCAGCAGGTGTTCCCCGGCAACCGAAGAAAGAAGCTCACCCTCCACTGCCGACTCACGGAGAGCGATGCTCTGGTTCGCCGACGTGGCATCAGCTACTATAAATATTCGTTTGCCATGCCCGACATCGACCTTCGTCGGGGCGACAGCATCCGCGTTGACATCCGTCACGACATGAAGCGCGACATCCTGCCCGGCATCAGCAATGTCGGACTGAAAATAGTGCGCAAAAACTGACCTTCAAGGATTTCCGGCAATAGCTGATAGCGATAGTT
>CAMORS010000034.1 GCA_946624005.1 uncultured Prevotella sp.
ATTTTCGAGCGGTAGTACCTTATGTAAAGGTACGATTAAGTGAGCGAAATACCAATTTTTTCTTTGAAAAAGATGGCCGCACCTGCAAAAAACATGTGCGGCCATCGCTATTCACTTTTTACCATTTCACTTTTGTACAACCTTTATCGTGGTGCCGTCAGCCTGGCGGATGATGTTCAGGCCCTTCTTCAGGTTGGTCTGTCGGATGCCCTGCATGTCGTAGATGGTTGATGGGTGCTGGGTGTTAGGTGTTGAGGTCTCAACCTCCTGAACGTCGGTGGCCGCCCATTCGCGCTCGATGGTCTGCCCGTAGAAGTGATCCCAGCCCGTGGTGTACTCATACATATACTGTGTGCCAAAGGGTACTGAAAGTGTGGCTTCGACATGTCCACCTTCTTCAGGCTCTTGCTGTCGAAGGCCTGGATGTTCACCTGTGTAATCTTTCGCGAGTAGGAGTCGCCGCCATCGGGGATGCCGTCGCCGTTGAATACCAGCTCCGTGGCATCTTTGTTGCTGCTGGCAAGTCCGACGATGGCACAGTCGGTGGTGTTCAGGATCTGGTACACCACGCCTTGGTAGGTCACCTGTTGGGCGTTGGCATGTGTCGCGCATAGCAGCATGGCCACTAAGGCGAGCATTGTTTGCGTCAATCTTTTCATATCGTTAGCTGTTTAGAGTTGATACCTTATTATATATAATACACACGTTAGCGGTGCAAATATAAACAATTTTTCTGAAACAGTCAACAATTTTCGCGTTTATTTTCGCTTTTATGTTCAATTTGCGGCATATTATCATGCAAAAACACTTGTATTGTACTTCCGTTCGACAGAATTCGGCTGGACAGGGGTAGTTAGCGTAGCTTACAGAAAAGTTAAAAACGCTTAATAATGAGACACGAATGCAGCGCGATTGCGAGATAATTGGTAACTTTGTGGTATGATTATCATTATAGCCATACTTGTGATAGGCTATCTGCTGATAGCCACGAGCAGCCTGACAAAGGTGAACAAGGCCGCCATCGCCGTCTTCACCGGTACGGTGGGCTGGGTGTTGTATATCTGCTACGGCACCCACTTCGTGATGAGCCAGCACCCGATGGAATACACCGACTTCCTGCAGGGTGCCATTCCCACGAGCACCGCCGTGAAGCAGTATGTGGCAGAGAACATCTTCATCAAATACGTAGGTCGCGGGGCGGAGATTGTCTTGTTCCTTCTGGCCACGATGACCATCGTTGAGGTGCTCGACAACAACGGCTGCTTCGACTTCTTCAAACAGCTCATGAAGACGCGACGAAGCAGGAAGCTGCTGTGGACCATCTCCATCCTGACCTTCCTCGTCTCGGCCAATCTCGACAACCTGACGGTGACGACGATGATGCTTGTCGTGATGCACGAGATAGTGCCCAGCCGCCGATTGCGCATGCTCTACGGCTCGGCCATCGTCGTTGCCGCCAACTGCGGTGGTGCGCTGACGGTGATTGGCGACCCGACGGGTCTGCTCTTATGGAACCAGGGCGCGGTGACGGCCACCAGCTTCTCGATGTCGATGGCC
Organism: uncultured Prevotella sp.; assembly: GCA_946624005.1. GTDB lineage: Bacteria > Bacteroidota > Bacteroidia > Bacteroidales > Bacteroidaceae > Prevotella. The sequence continues at coordinate 1,558 of CAMORS010000034.1, forward strand.
TTGCCCTGTCTGGCAACATGGCTGCTGCCCACCTGGTGGATAGCCCGTCAGCTGCCCGAGCGCATCGACAGCCAATGGACCTCGATGCCCTATCGTGGCGACGACACCAACCTGCGCGTATGGCAACGACTGGTGATGCTCTTCGTAGGTATCGGCGGACTGTGGTTCATCCCGTCGTTCCATTCCATCACGAAGCTCAGTCCGTTCCTCGGCGCTCTCTGCGTGCTGGCCGTGCTGTGGGTTGTCAACGAGCTGATGAACCGCAAACTCATGCAGGCCGACGTGATGATACAGCGTCGCACGCCGCGTGTACTGCAGTATGGCGTCATCCAGCTGATGCTCTTCGTCATGGGCATGGTGCTGGCCGTCGGTGTAGTCCGCGAGTCGGGCATCATCCCCTGGCTGGCCCGCCAAGGCGAGTTCTACTTGCAGAACGTATGGATTCTGGGCGCGATGTGTGCCGCCATCAGCAGTGTGCTCGACACCTTCGCCACCTCCATCACCTTTATGGCGCTGCATGAAGAGGCGGCACAGAACAGCATCTATTGGCCCGTCATCGCCTACAGCACCTGCGTGGGTGGCAACCTGCTGATGCTCGGTTCGATGAGCGGTCTTGCCCTGATGAAGATGGAGCGCATCCACATAGGCTGGTATTTCCGCCATGTGGGCTGGGTGGTTGCCGCGTCGTGGCTCTTGGGCATGACGCTGTTGCTGCTGGTATAAAATCTGATGTTGAGAGATTTGAAAAGATTTGTGAGATTTCTGTCACGAAGTGACACTCATCATCAGCCTTTTAGTACATACGGAACTTAAATAAATTAGGTATTATGGGAAAGATAAAGACGATTGGCGTGATGACCTCCGGCGGTGATGCCCCAGGCATGAATGCGGCCATACGTGCCGTGACACGCTCAGGTATTTACAACGGCTTCAAGATTAAGGGTATCTATCGCGGATGGGAAGGCCTCATCAACAACGAGATAGAAGACTTCACCACGGAGAGTGTCAGCGGTATCATCACGATGGGCGGCACCATCCTGAAAACAGCACGGTCGAAAGAGTTCATGACCGCTGAAGGCAGGAAGAAGGCCTACGACAACATGGTGGCTGCCGGCATCGACGCTTTGGTGGTCATCGGTGGAAACGGTTCGCTCACAGGAGCACGCATCTTTGCCGACGAGTACGACGTGCCGTGTATCGGGTTGCCCGGAACCATCGACAACGACCTTTACGGCACCGACTCCACCATCGGCTACGACACGACGACGAACACCATTATGGAGTGTGTCGACCGCATCCGCGACACGGCACAGAGCCACGAGCGCATCTTCTTCGTCGAGGTGATGGGGCGCGATGCAGGCTTCCTGGCACAGAGTGCTGCCATCGCCACTGGTGCCGAGGCTGCCATCATCCCGGAGGAGGCGACAGAGGTCGACCAGCTGGCACAGTTCATGGAGCGAGGCATCCGTAAGTCGAAGAAATCGTGCATCGTCATCGTCTCGGAGAGTCCGAAGTGCGGTGCCCTCTACTATGCCGAACGCGTGAAGAAAGAGTTCCCGCAGTTCGACGTGCGCGTCTCCATTCTGGGCCACCTGCAGCGTGGCGGCACCCCGACAGCCCACGACCGCATCCTTGCCGCCCGCTGTGGTGTAGGTGCCATCGAGGCCATCATGCAGGGACAGCGCAACGTGATGATCGGTGTCCGGTTTAACAATGTGGTGTATGTACCCTTCTCGGAAGCCATCCGTTCGGACAAGCCTTTCGACAAGAAGCTCATCAAGGTGCTCGACGAGCTGAGCATTTAATAAAGGATACCCCGTACCTCGTACCTCGTACCTCGTACCCCGTACCCCGTACCTCGTACCTCGTACCTCGTACCCCGTACCCCGTACCTCGTACCTCGTACCTCGTAATACTAATGTGCTGGTATAGGAAAAAATACTTAAATATCAGCACATTGTTTTGTTGTCTCACAAAAACTCCGTACCTTTGCAAAAAATAAAAACAAAGAAATGGGATTATTCGGACTATTTAGCAAGAAGAAGAAAGAGACGCTCGACAAAGGCTTGGAGAAAACGAAGCAGAGTGTTTTCGACAAGTTGGCACGCGCCGTTGCCGGTAAGTCGAAAGTAGACGACGATGTGTTGGACAACCTCGAGGAGGTGCTCATCACGAGCGATGTAGGCGTTGACACAACGCTCAAGATTATCCAGCGCATCGAAGAACGCGTGGCTCGCGACAAATATGTGTCGACGTCAGAGCTCAACAACATCCTGCGCGACGAGATAGCCAGTCTGCTGGCTGAGAACCACACGGAAGATCTCGACGACTGGGACCTGCCTGCAGGACACAAGCCCTACGTCATCCTCGTCGTCGGTGTCAACGGTGTGGGCAAGACGACCACCATCGGCAAACTCGCATGGCAGTTTAAGCAGGCAGGCAAGAAGGTCTACCTCGGAGCTGCCGACACCTTCCGTGCCGCCGCCGTCGAACAGCTCTGTATATGGGGCGAGCGCGTGGGCGTGACGGTCATCAAGCAGAAGATGGGCAGCGATCCTGCCAGCGTGGCCTTCGACACACTCTCGTCGGCCAAGGCCAATGGGGCCGACGTGGTGCTCATAGACACCGCAGGCCGCCTGCACAACAAGGTGGGACTGATGAACGAGCTGAAGAAGATCAAGGATGTGATGAAGAAGGTGCTACCCGAAGCTCCCGACGAGGTGATGCTCGTCCTGGATGGCTCCACCGGACAGAACGCCTTCGAACAGGCTAAGCAGTTTGCCGCCGTCACGCAGATCACATCGCTGACCATCACCAAGCTCGACGGAACAGCCAAGGGTGGTGTCGTCATCGGCATCAGCGACCAGCTGAAGGTGCCGGTGAAGTATATCGGACTGGGCGAGGGCATGGAAGACCTCCAGCTCTTCGACCGCCGACAGTTTGTCGATTCTCTGTTCAACAAAGAAGAATAGCAGGTAAGCGAAAGGGAAGAAAAGTTGAGTGCTGAGAAAAAAACGATCGACTTCATAACGCTCGGATGTTCGAAGAATCTGGTAGACTCCGAGCGACTGATGGCGCTCCTGGAAGAACGCGGCTACCGCTGTACGCACGACAGCAAGCGGCCGCAGGGCGAGATAGCCGTCATCAACACGTGTGGCTTCATCGGCGACGCCAAGGAGGAGAGCATCAACACCATCCTGGAGTTTGCCGAGCGGAAGAAGGAGGGACGGCTTCAACGGCTCTACGTCATGGGCTGTCTGTCCGAACGCTATCTCGCTGACCTGCAGATAGAGCTGCCCGAGGTGGACAAGTTCTATGGGAAGTTCGACTTCAAGGGGCTTGTAGATGAATTGTCGAGGAGAGAGGAGAGAGGAAAGGCTACGGGTAGGCGACCAACGGTCGGGAATGAGAGGAGAGAGAAATGCTGCGAAGAGAGTAACCTTGCTCCCTGCTCCCCGCTACCCGCTCACCGAAAATTAACCACACCCCGCCACTACGCTTATCTGAAGATTAGCGAGGGATGCGACCGCCACTGCGCCTATTGCGCCATCCCCATCATCACCGGCAAGCACGTCAGTCGTCCGCAGGAGGAGATTCTCGAAGAGGTGCGCTGGCTGGTCAGCCAGGGTGTCAACGAGCTGCAAGTGATAGCGCAGGAGCTCACCTACTATGGTGTCGACCTCGACGGACGGCAGCAGATAGCCGAGCTGATAGAACGGATAGCCGATGTGCCGGGCGTCAAGTGGATTCGCCTACACTACGCCTATCCGACACATTTCCCGTGGGACCTGCTTCGCGTGATGCGCGAGCGGCCCAACGTATGCCGATATATGGACATCGCCCTGCAGCACATCTCCGACCCTATCCTCAAAGCCATGCACAGGCATGTCACGAAGGCGGAGACCTACGATCTGATTCGGCGGATGCGCCAAGAGGTGCTGGGCATCCATCTGCGCACCACGCTGATGGTGGGTTTCCCCGGTGAGACCGACGCCGACTTTGAAGAACTCATGGACTTCGTCCGCTGGGCTCGTTTCGAGCGCATGGGGGCCTTCGCCTATAGCGAGGAGGAAGGCACCTACAGCGCCCTTCACTATCCTGACAACATCCCCGACGAGGTGAAGCAGGACCGACTGAGCCGACTCATGGCCCTGCAGCAGGAGATCAGCGCAGAGATAGAAGCCGAGAAGGTGGGACAGACCCTGCGCGTCGTCATCGACCGTAAGGAGGGCGACTACTATGTGGGGCGCTCTGAGTTCTGTTCGCCGGAAGTGGATCCCGAAGTGCTCATCCCCGCTGCCGAACGCAGGCTCCGGGTGGGCTGCATGTACGATGCACTCATCACGGGCGCCGAAGAATTTGATGTCTACGCCAAAGTGCGCTAAAGACACCCGCTCGCACCCCGTAAAGAAGTTTCCTCGTAAGACAAGGCAACAACACGTCAACTCAATAAAGCAATGAACAACAAGACCTTCATACAACGATTGTCACAGACAACAGGCTATACGCAAGACGATAGCCAGAAGATGGTTTATAGCGTCGTAGATGCCATGAACGAGCAGTTTCAGGAAGGCGAGAGCGTCATCTTTCCCGGCTTTGGAACGTTCGAGGTGAAGAAACGTATGGAGCGCATCGTTGTCAATCCCACCAGCCGACAGCGCATGCTGGTGCCGCCGAAGCTCGTTGTGGGCTTCCGTCCGGCGGCTTCCATCAGGAAAGTACTGAAGGAGGGCGGCGAGACTCCCGACGGCAACAAGGTACGTGGACTCTCCGCTTCGCCTGTCGTTGCCTATATCGTCCAGAAACACGGCATTAAGGCTCGCGAGGCAGAGCAGTTCGTGGGTTCCTTCATCGCCATCGTCAACGAGGCACTGCGCACCGAGAAGCAGGTGAAGGTGAAAGGGCTGGGCACCTTCAAGGTGGTCGACGTGAAAGAGCGGCAGAGCGTTGATGTCAACACCGGCGAGCGCATCCTGATAGAAGGTCGCAGCAAGATATCGTTCACGCCGGACAGCGTGATGAAAGACTTGGTGAACAAGCCGTTCTCGCAGTTCGAGACGGTTGTGCTGAACGAAGGTGTCACCTTCGACGATATCGATGAGAGTGCCGACGAGGATGAGCCAGACAGCATGATCGTGGAAGAGGAGGCTCCGGCCGACGAGCCTATCGTCATCGACGAGAGTCCCATCGTCCAGCAGGAAGAGGCCGAAGAGCAACCCGTAGCCCCCATCGTCGACAATGCTGAACCCGTTCCAAACGATGACGACGAACCCTTTGCCCTTGTTGAGAATGATGCCGAAGAGGCCCCCATCGTCAACGAAGAAGAGACAGCCGAAGAGGCCCCCATCGTCAACGAAGAACCTGTCGAGGAGGAGCATCCCATCAGCATCAGTGAGCCACAGCCGACAGAAGAGGTCGAAAGCGTCAGCACCCTATTGAATCACGACGAACCACAAGAAGAGACGGAAACAGAAGAAATGAACAACGCGAAGAAGTCGACACCCTGGTGTATGTACCTGTTGATAGGATTGGTTTCTGCCCTGATAGGAGCAGGGATCGGCTGGACCATACGCGACAGAATGAACATCGTGAAGGCTCCCGACGCCAGCACCGTGCCTCCCATCGCTGTGGACACCATCGCCGAAAGCGACAGTCTGGAAGCAGCGCGACAGGCGGCAGAGGTGCTACGGCAGGATTCGTTGGAACAGCTACGGCGCGACTCGCTCGAAAAGATACGGCGCGACAGCATCGAGAAGGCACGTCGCGACTCACTTGAGAAGGTGCAGCGCGACCTCGAACGGGTGAAGAAAGAGCTCGAAGCACAAAAGGAGGCCGAGCAGAAAGCACGCCAGGAGGCGCTCCGCAAAGAGCAGGAGGCAGCCAAGACAGCTGCCTCGCAGAACCCGTCGCTGGCTTCGGCTCGCCGTCAGGCAGAGCTCGGTGCCTATCGCATCGTCGGCACGCAGGAAACCATCACCGTCAAGGAAGGTCAGACGATGGCCCGCCTGTCGAAGTTCTACTTCGGCGACGGCATGGAGTGCTACCTGCAGATACACAACGGCGTAACGGAAGTGAAACCGGGTATGCGACTGAAGATTCCGAAGCTACAGATAAAGAAGAAGAGGTAAGACGATGAGGGGCAGTCCACTTTGGACTGCCCCCCGTCTTACAACCTCAGAGACTATCTCCGACCACATCAGAGACTTACTCCGACCTTGTTGCATGCCACGTAGCTAATGTAGGAGGTCACGCCATTCCCGAGCTTTGCTCGCCTACCCGTGGCCTTTCCCAGCGTGACAACTGCCACTGATGCGCTAATGTAGGAGGTCACGCTTCCTAGCGTGACACCTGCCACGTATGCGCTGCCTATGTGCTGTTGCGACGCTGGGAAAGGCTACGGGTAGGCGAGCGTAGCTCGGGAATGGCGTCGCCTCCTACAAATGCTCCTTATGCGCTGTTGCGACGCTGGGAAAGGCTACGGGTAGGCGAGCGTAGCTCGGGCGCTCGGCCCCTTGGGACGCTTTGCTTGCAAAGAATGGCGTCGCCTCCTACGCTGCCACTTTTGCGCTGCTTCGGGCGGAAACGCTGTTCCGCCCCTACGGTAGCCTGCCACGTAGCTAATATAGGAGGTCACGCTTCCCAGCGTGACAACTGCCACGCATGCGCTGCCTATGCGCTGTTGCGACGCTTGGAAGCGTCGCCTCCTACGCTGCCATTTTGCGCTGCTTCGGGCGGAAACGCTGTTCCGCCCCTACGGTAGCCTGCCACGTAGCTAATGTAGGAGGTCACGCCATTCCCGAGCTTTTGCTCGCCTACCCGTGGCCTTTCCCAGCGTGACAACTGCCACGCATGCGCTGCCTATGCGCTGTTGCGACGCTGGGAAGCGTCGCCTCCTACGCTGCCACTTATGCGCTTTGCGGGCGGAAACGCTGTTCCGCCCCTATGGTAGCCTGCCACGTAGCTAATGTAGGAGGTCACGCCATTCCCGAGCTTTGCTCGCCTACCCGTGGCCTTTCCCAGCGTGACAACTGCCACGCATGCGCTGCCTATGCGCTGTTGCGACGCTGGGAAGCGTCGCCTCCTACGCTGCCACTTTTGCGCTGCTTCGGGCGGAAACGCTGTTCCGCCCCTACGGTAGCCTACCTCCTCGGTTCGCCCGAGCGTAGGGGGGTGCAAAGTAGTTACATTTTATTAAAGCAAATGAAAAGTTTCTTAAAAGTAAGTTTTGAGAAACTTTTTTAATATTATTTAGTCACTCCGATGGTAGACATAATCGGCGAAAGTAGTACTTTTGCACGAAATTTTATAACAAAAGAAATAAAATCAGATTATGGCAGAAGCTATAGACATCCGCGAACTGAACCTGCGGATAGAACAACAAAGTGCATTCGTGACAAACCTTACGCACGGCATGAACCAAGTGATCGTCGGGCAGAAACATCTCGTAGACTCTCTCCTGATAGGTCTGCTGAGCGACGGACACATCCTCCTGGAGGGTGTGCCGGGACTGGCAAAGACGCTGGCCATCAAGACACTGGCCCAGCTGATAGATGCCGACTACAGTCGCATACAGTTTACACCCGACCTGCTGCCCGCCGACGTCATCGGAACGATGATCTACTCGCAGAAGGACGAGCGATTCCAGGTGAAGAAGGGTCCGGTGTTCGCCAACTTCGTCCTGGCCGACGAGATCAACCGCGCCCCGGCAAAGGTGCAGAGCGCACTGCTCGAAGCCATGCAGGAGCACCAGGTGACCATCGGCAGCGAGACATTCCAGATGCCTAAACCCTTCCTCGTGATGGCCACGCAGAACCCCATCGAGCAGGAGGGAACGTATCCGCTGCCTGAAGCTCAGGTGGACCGTTTCATGCTGAAGGTCATCATCGACTACCCCACACTCGAAGAAGAGAAGCTCATCATCCGCGAGAACATCATGGGCGGACTGCCCACGGTGCGTCCCGTGACGACAGCTCAAGAGATAATGAACGCGCGCGAGGTGGTGCAACAGGTGTACATCGACGAGAAGATCGAGCAGTATATCGCCGACATCGTCTTCGCCACTCGCTATCCCGACCGCTACGGACTGAAGGAGCTGAAAGACCTGATCACCTTCGGCGGCAGCCCGCGTGCCTCCATCAACCTGGCCAAGGCTTCGCGTGCCTACGCGTTCATCAAGCGCAGAGGCTACGTGGTGCCCGAAGATGTACGCGCCGTTGCTCACGATGTGCTGCGCCACCGTATCGGCCTGAGCTACGAGGCTGAGGCAACGAACGTGACGAGCGAGGAAATCGTCAGCAAGATTATCAACAAGGTGGAAGTGCCATAAGCCATTGTAGAAGCAAGAAGTGGAAACATCAGAGATACTCAAGAAAGTAAGGAAGATAGAGATCAAGACGCGCGGTCTGAGCTCGAACATCTTCGCGGGGCAATACCACTCGGCCTTCAAAGGCAGGGGTATGGCCTTCAGCGAGGTGCGCGAGTATCAGTACGGCGACGACGTGCGCGACATCGACTGGAACGTCACGGCGCGCTTTCATCGGCCCTACGTGAAGGTGTTCGAGGAGGAACGCGAGCTGACGGTGATGCTGTTGATAGACGTCAGCGGCTCGCTCGACTTCGGCACACAGGTGCAGATGAAGCGCGACATGGTGACGGAGATAGCTGCCACGCTGGCGTTCAGTGCCATCCAGAACAACGACAAGATTGGCGTCGTCTTCTTCTCGGACAAGATAGAAAAATACATCCCGCCGAAAAAGGGACGCAAGCATATCCTGTACATCATCCGCGAGCTGATTGACTTTAAGCCTGACAGCCGCCGCACGGACATCGGTATGGCTGTGGAGTTTCTGACGAGTGCCATCAAGCGCCGCTGCACGGCCTTCCTGCTGAGCGACTTCTATCAGCGGAAAGACTTCCTGCAGCCGCTGACCATCTGCAACCGCAAGCACGACGTGGTGGCCATCCAGGTGTACGACCAGCGAGCAAAGACGCTGCCCAACGTGGGGCTCGTCAAGGTGGTAGACGCGGAAACGGGTCATGAGATGATCATCGACACAAGCAGCAAGAAGCTGCGCCGTGCCCACACGCAGTACTGGCTGAACCGCCAACAGATGCTCGCCGAGACGCTCAACAAGAGCAATGTCGACCATGTCAGCATCGCTACCAACGAGGACTATGTGAAGGCGCTCATGGCGCTGTTCCAAATGAGATGAGAATTGATAATTGAGATTGCGTGAAAAGATATATAATTGAATCAACGATTTGCAGCATATTGCTGATAGCATGCACGTTATCAGCCAAAGCGCAAGTTTCTGTCGAATCGAAAATCGATCCGATGGAGATACTCATCGGCGAACAGGCAGACCTGACACTGAGCGTCACGATGAAGCGCGGACAGCTGCTCGAGATGCCTATCTTCCAGCCGTCGCAACAGATAGCACCGGGACTGGAAGTGGTGGAGGCCCTGCCTGCCGACACGGCAAAGGCTGCCGACGGACAGATACTGGTGACGAAGGTGTACAGGCTGACCTCGTTCGACGAGAAGCTGTACTACGTTCCTGCCATGAAGGTGAAGGTGGACTCGAAGGAATACCAGACGAAGAACCTGGCGCTGAAGGTGCTCGACGTGCCTGTAGACACGCTGCACCCCGAGAACTTCTACCCGCCGAAGGACGTTCAGGACAACCCGTTCCAATGGAGCGAGTGGAGCCCGCTGTTCTGGTGCAGCGTGCTGCTCATCATGCTGCTCTGCCTCATCTTCTATCTCCGTGTCTGCATGCGCGAGAACAAGCCTGTGATGGCTCGCGTCAGAATCGTCAAGCGACTGCTGCCGCACCAGCGTGCCATGCAAGAGATAGAACAGATCAAGGCTGAGGGAATGCAGGTTTCGGGCGACCAGAAGGAATACTACACGCGTCTGACCGACACGCTCCGTAAGTATATCGAGGAGCGCTTCGGCTTCAACGCCATGGAGATGACGTCGACAGAGATTATCGCACGCCTGCAGGAGGCTGAGGACAAGACGATGATTGACGAGCTGCGCGAGCTCTTCACGACAGCCGACCTGGTGAAGTTTGCCAAATATTCGACGCTCATCAATGAGAACGACGCCAACCTGGTGAACGCCATCGAGTTTATCAACTCCACCAAACAAGAGAACCAGCCCACCACGGAGCGCATCGAACCAAAGCTCACCGAACAGGAGAAGAAGTCGATGCAGTCGCGCACGACGCTCCGCTGGACCATCATCGCACTCTCCGCTGTGGGTGTGCTGATGCTTGGCTACATCATTTATCAGATTTATCTGCTAATGTAAAGAGAAATGGAATTTGTCAATAAAGAATATTTCCTGTTGCTGCTCTTGCTGATACCTTATATACTATGGTATCTGCTTTACCGCAAGAAGAGCGAGCCGACGATGCGCATGAGCGACACCTACGCCTATCAGTATGCGCCGAAGAGCCTGCGCCAACGACTGGCATGGCTGCCCGCACTGCTCAGAATGGTGACGTTTGTGCTGGTGGTGTGCGTCTTGGCTCGTCCGCAGACTCACAACAGCTGGGGAAAGCGTACGTCGGAAGGCATCGATATCATGCTCGCCATGGACGTCTCGACAAGTATGCTGGCACAAGATCTTCGGCCGAACCGCATCGAGGCTGCCAAGGAGGTGGCATCGGAATTCATCTCGGGCCGACCCGACGACAATATCGGACTGACCATCTTCGCCGGTGAGGCCTTCACGCAATGCCCCATGACAACCGACCATGCCGCCCTGCTGAACATGCTCGGAAACGTCAGGACCGACATCGCCGAACGCCGACTCATCGAGGACGGAACGGCGGTGGGTATGGGTTTGGCCAATGCCGTGTCGCGTCTGAAAGACTCGAAGACGAAGAGCAAGGTGGTCATCCTGCTGACCGACGGCAGCAACAACATGGGCGACATCTCGCCGCTGACGGCAGCACAGATAGCCAAGAGCCTCGGCATACGTGTCTACACCATTGCCGTGGGTTCGAACGAGGTGGCCCCCTACCCTATGCAGGTGGGCGGCACGACGCAGTATGTGAACATCCGGGCCGATGTGGACACGAAGACGCTGAGCCAGATAGCCGCAACGGCCGACGGCCACTTCTACCGTGCCACGAACACGAAGGAGCTGAAGCAGATATACCGCGACATCGACAAACTGGAGAAGAGCCGCATGGAGGTGAAGCGCTTCTCGCGCCACTACGAGGCCTACCAGCCATTCGCCCTTGCCGCTGTGCTCTGTCTGCTGCTGGAGATTCTGATGCGCATCACCGTGTTCCGTCGCATCCCGTAGAATGAAGAATTAACGAATAACGAATAAACGAAAAGAATCATTCATGTTCAGATTTGAAAGTCCCATATACCTCTACCTGTTGGCACTGATTCCGCTGTTGGTGCTCATCCGCTTTGTAGCCATGCGTCGACGCAAGAAGATGCTGCGCCGCTTCGGCGACATGGAGCTGTTGCGCCAGCTGATGCCCGACGTGTCGCGTCTGAGACCCGTGGTGAAGTTCACGCTGATGCTCACAGCCCTGGCGCTGCTCATCATCATGCTGGCCCGTCCGCAGATGGGCACCAAGATCAGCCAGGAGAAACGCAACGGCATAGAGACGATGATTGCCCTCGACATCAGCAACTCGATGCTAGCCGAAGATGTTGCACCGTCGCGACTGATGAAGAGCAAGATGCTGGTAGAAAACCTCGTGGACAACTTCACCAACGACCAGCTGGGACTCATCGTCTTTGCCGGCAATGCCTTCATACAGCTGCCCATCACGAGCGACTACGTATCGGCCAAGATGTTCCTGCAGAATATATCACCCTCGCTGATAGCTACGCAGGGAACGAACATCAGCGAGGCCATCCGCATTGCTGTCAACGGCTTCTCGCAACAGGAGGATGTGGGCCGCGCCATCATCGTCATCACCGACGGCGAGGACCATGAGGGAGGTGCCGTAGAGATGGCCCGCGAGGCCAAGAAGAAGGGAATGCGCGTCTTCGTACTGGGTGTCGGTTCGCCCAAAGGATCGCCTATCCCCACTGGTGACGGCGGCTACCTCACCGACAACACGGGCTCGACGGTGATGTCGGCTCTGAACGAACAGATGTGCATGCAGATAGCCGAGGCCGGTGGTGGCTCGTATATCCACGTCGACAACACCAATGCCGCCCAGGAGAAGCTCAACGGTGAGCTTGCCCGACTGCAGAAAGGCGAGATACAGACAACGCTCTACAGCGAGTACGACGAGCAGTTCCAGGCTTTCGGCATACTGGCTCTGCTGCTGCTCATCATCGAGATATGCATCCTGGAAAGCAAGAACCCCTTGCTCAAGAACATCAAGCTATTCAACAGAAAGTCGCGCTTTCAGGCGTGACCACCACCCATGTATATACGTTTAAGAAAATGAGACATATCCTATTCGTCATATCAATATTCGTCTGCACCGCTCTATCGGCACAAACCGACAGACAGCAGATTCGTCAGGGAAACCGACTCTTCCGTGCCAAGGACTATGCCAAGGCTGAGGTGGCCTACCGCAAAGCGCTGGCAGCCAATGCCCAGAACCCGCAAGCCATCTACAACCTCGGCTGCGCCCTGATGCTGCAGCAGAAAGACTCGGCCGCCGTGGTTCAGTTTGAGAAGGCCGCACAGATAGAGACCAACAAGATGCGCAAGTCGAAGGCATTCCACAATATCGGCGTGGTCTGTCAGAACCATCAGATGTATGGCGATGCCATCAAAGCCTACGAACAGTCGCTCCGGCTGAACCCCACCGACGACGAGACGCGCTACAACCTGGCTCTCTGCAAAAAGCTGAACAAGAACCAACAGAACCAGCAGAACCAGCAACAGCAGAAAGACAAGCAGAACAACGAACAGAACAAGGATAAACAAGACCAGAAGAAAGACCAGAACGACGACCAGCAGAAGCAGCAACAGCCGCAAGAGCAGATGAGCCGCGAGAATGCCGAACGCCTGCTCGATGCCGCCGTACAGAACGAGAAGGCCACGCAGCAGCGCATCCAGAAAGCGATGCAGCAGCCGCGGAAGCGAACGCTGGAGAAAAACTGGTAAGCACCCCATAAAATATAAATGTCAAGCAATCGTATGAAGAGGTATCTACTCATCTGTCAGATGATGCTCGCCGCCATGATCGTGGCGGCACAGTCGCTCACCGTCAATGCACCCTCGCATGTGCAGAACGGTGAAAACTTCCGCCTGACTTATACGCTGAACACACAGAACGCGCAAGACTTCCGCATCGGCGACCTGCCCGAGGGGCTGGAGCTCATCACGGGGCCTTACACGTCGAAGCAGTCGAGCTACACGATGGTCAACGGACACACCAGCAGCTCGTCGTCGATCACCTATACCTTTATTATATGTGCCGTGAAGAACGGTACGTTCACCATCCCCGCAGCTCATGTTCAGGTGCAGGGGAAGACCGTCTCGTCGCACACCGCCAAGGTGACCGTCAGCGGACATGCACCGAGCAACGGTGCCGCACCGAAGATGCACAACGACGATGACGACCACCACCAGATGCGCCAGGCAGGGTCGGCCATCAGCGGCAACGACCTCTTCATCAAAGTGAGCGCCAACAAACGACGCGTCCACGAGCAGGAACCCATCCTCCTGACCTACAAGGTGTACACCCTCGTCGACCTGACGCAGCTGGAAGGAAAGATGCCCGACCTCACCGGATTCCACTCGCAAGAGGTGAAACTACCGCAACAGAAGTCGTTCCATGTAGAGAACATCAACGGGCGCAACTATCGCTGCGTGACGTGGAGCCAATACGTGATGTATCCGCAGATGACGGGAAAGCTGGAGATTCCGAGCATCACCTTCAACGGTACCATTGTCCAGCAAAACCGCAATGTAGACCCCTTCGAGGCGTTCTTCAACGGCGGTAGCGGCTATATCGAAGTGAAACGCAGCATCAAGGCACCGGGACTCACCATCCAGGTAGACCCGCTGCCTCAGAAACCCGACAACTTCTCGGGTGGTGTGGGCCACTTCAACATCTCCGGACAGATGGACAAACAGACCATCAAGGCCAACGAGCCCGTCAACATCCGCATCGTCGTAGGCGGAACGGGCAACCTGAAGCTCATCAAGCAACCGGTCATCAACTTCCCGAAAGACTTCGACAAATACGACCCGAAGGTGACCGACAAGACACAGCTGACGGCCAATGGTGTGGAGGGTAACATGGTGTACGACTTCCTGGCCGTACCGCGCAACCAAGGCAAATACACCATTCCCGCTGTGGAATTTGTCTACTACGACACCAGCGCCAATGCCTATAAGACCATCAAGACGCAGCCCTTCGAGCTGACTGTCGAGAAAGGTGAAGGCGGCAGCGGTGCATCGTACAACTATGCTGAGGAGCAGAATCAAGACATCCGTCCGCTGAAGACAGGCGAATGGGGACATCAAGACCTGAACCACCTCTTCTTCGGAAGCACCGCCTACTGGATCGTGCTCGCCGTCTTGTTCGCCCTCTTCGTGGCCTTGCTGATCGTCTTCCGTCAGCGTGCCATCGAGAATGCCGACATCGTCAAGCGCAAGGGTAAACGCGCCAACAAGGTGGCAACCAAACGACTGAAGCAGGCCAACCGACTGATGCAGCAGAAGAAGCAGAACGAGTTCTACGACGAAGTGCTACGCGCCCTCTGGGGATATGTGGGCGACAAGCTCAACATCCCCGTGACGGAACTCTCGCACGACAATATAGCCGAAAGGCTCGCCGAACAGCAAGTGGAACAAGACACCATCCATCAGTTCATCCAGGCGCTCGACGAATGCGAGTACGAACGCTATGCTCCGGGTGATGCCGCCGGCAATATGAACAAAACATTCAACTACGCCATGACAGCCATAGAACGTATTGAGGACTCTATGAAGACTTCCAAGAACAACCGCCGAAACAAGCGGACAGCATCGAACACAGCATCGGCCCACATGCTGATTGTCTTCGCTGTTGCCCTGTCCTTCATGGCAGCACAAGGTAGCGTAAGCAGCAGCTTTGCCGCAACAAACATACCACCGGAAACGCTCAAGGCCAATGCCGACTCCGCTTATGCCAAAGGCAACTACCAGCAGGCCATCCGCGACTATCAGGAACTAATCAGCCAAGGCGAGAGTGCCGAGATCTACTACAACCTCGGCAATGCCTACTATCGTACCGACGACATCACACACGCAGTACTGAACTACGAAAGGGCGCAGCTGCTGAGTCCTGCCGACGGCGACATACGGTTGAACCTGCAGATGGCTCGGTCGAAACTCATCGACAAGATAACACCCGTCAGCGAGATGTTCTTCGTGACGTGGTATCGCTCGCTCGTCAACCTGAACAACATCGACGGATGGGCACGCATCGCCGTGGTGAGCATCATCCTGGCACTGATCCTCGCCTTGGTCTATCTCTTCGCTGCATCGGTAGCCTGGCGCAAGGTTGGCTTCATCGGAGGCATCGCCTTCATCCTGCTCTTCCTGCTGAGCAACCTGTTCGCTTTCCAGCAGAAACGCATCCTGAGCAACCGCACGGGGGCCATCATCATGGCACCTTCCGTGACGGTGAAGAAGACACCTTCGGCAACCGCCTCTGACGAATGCGTCCTTCACGAGGGAACACGTGTGGACATCATTGACGACACGATGACCGACTGGAAGGGCATCCGCATTGCCGACGGCAACGAAGGTTGGGTGGAGACGAAGCAGATAGAGAAGATCTGATGAAGAGTATAGACATCCAGCTGTTGCAATGGTTTCAGACAGACCATGCGTCGGCATTCGACAACGTGATACTGGTGCTGACGAATGGGCTGACATGGATTCCGCTGTACCTTATTATATTATATATACTCAGCAGGATTTGTCGGTCGCGACAGGAGTTGTTGCTCGCCGTCGTTTTCGGTCTGCTGTGTGTCGGCATCGTTGCCAGTATGAACAATCTGGTCATCAAACCGGGCATAGGTCGCTTACGACCGTGCGCCGATCCGCTGCTGGCTGGCATCATCCGCATTGTCAGCGACACGTGCGAACATAACTATAGCTTCTTCTCATCGCATGCCGCCAACACCAGTGCCATCGCGGTTTTCTTCTCACTCGTCGTCAGACGCTGGTGGTTCACATGGCCGATGATGCTGTGGTGCCTACTCAACTGCTACACCCGCCTCTATCTGGCACAGCACTATCCGAGCGACATCGTCTGCGGAATCGGCTTCGGATCGATCATGGCCTTGACGTTCTACCGCCTTTATCGCTCAACCCTATTAAGAATAACGAACAAATGAATACAAAAGAAATACGCATCAGCGACTATAACTATCCGCTACCCGACGAACGTATCGCCAAGTTTCCCCTACCCCAGCGCGACCACAGCAAGCTGCTGCTCTACCGCCACGGTGAGGTGAGCGAAGACGTGTTCTACCATCTGCCCGACTATCTCCCGAAAGGGGCTCTCATGGTGTTCAACAACACGCGCGTCATCCAGGCACGCATCCACTTCCGCAAAACCACGGGAGCACTCATCGAGGTTTTCCTACTGGAGCCTGCCGCACCTGCCGACTATGAACTGATGTTCCAAACCAATGGCAGCTGTATGTGGTTCTGCCTGATTGGCAATGCCAAAAAGTGGAAAGAGGGAACGCTCGCACGGTCTTTCTCCGTAAAGGGCAAGCCCATCACACTCACGGTAAGCCGACCGACCACAGAGTCAGCCACCGAAACGACGGAACTCGCACATGTTTCAGCCGTGCCGAAAGACAGCCAGCTCGTATCCTTCTCGTGGGACAACCCTGACGTTTCGTTCGCTGACATCCTCGACGTAGCCGGCGAACTGCCCATCCCGCCTTATCTCAACCGGGAGACGCAAGAGAGCGACAAGATTACGTATCAGACGGTCTATAGCAAGGTAAAGGGCAGTGTGGCCGCCCCGACAGCAGGACTGCACTTCACGACAGATGTGCTCAGTGCACTCGATGCCAAAGGTATCGATCGCGAAGAACTGACACTGCACGTTGGCGCTGGCACCTTCCGTCCGGTGAAGAGCGAGCAGATAGCCGACCACCCGATGCACACCGAGTATGTCAGCATACGCCGACAGACCATCGAGAAACTCATCAGTCACGATGCACATGCCATTGCCGTCGGGACAACATCCGTCCGCACGCTCGAGAGCCTATACTTCATGGGGTGCCGACTGGCTAAGAATCCCAATGCCAAGGAGAGCGAGCTGCATATTGAGCAATGGGAACCTTACGAGACGAAGCCTCAACTGTCGCCGGTAGAGGCCCTGCAAAACATCCTGGACTGGCTCGACCGAAACAACAAGACCACCCTGCACAGCTCCACGCAAATCATCATTGCGCCTGGCTACGAATACAAGATCGTGAAAGGCTTGGTCACCAATTTCCACCAACCGCAGTCGACGCTGCTCTTGCTGGTCAGCGCTTTCGTCAAAGGCGATTGGCGCACCATCTACGACTATGCCCTCAGCCACGAATTCAGATTCCTCAGCTATGGCGACAGTTCACTTCTTTTACCATAGCGTATAAAACAGAGTTTTCCAATACGATTTAGCAAATAGCTGATAATCATCGGTTTGACATTATTTAACACGAGAAAAGTTGTCCAAAACGGACAACTTTCAGCTATTTGTTGTATCTTTGCATCCAGAAATCTATGAACTTCTATTTCAAGAAAAACAATCGAAAATGATACAGACAGTAGTAAAGCGCGACGGGCGCATCGTTGGTTTCAACGAACAGAAAATCATGGCTGCCATCCGCAAGGCCATGCTGCATACCGAGCAGGGTGATGACGAAAGCCTCATTCAGCAGATAACAGACAACATCTCGGTCAACGGCAAACCGCAGATGACAGTGGAGGACATACAAGACATGGTCGAAATGGAGCTGATGAAGAGTGAGCGTAAAGATGTGGCACAGAAGTATATCGCCTACCGCCACGAGCGCTCCATCGCACGTAGAGCCAAGACACGCGACATCTTCCTCGAGATTATCAACATCAAGAACAACGACGTGACGCGCGAGAATGCCAACATGAACGCCGACACACCGGCAGGCATGATGATGAAGTTCGCCAGCGAGTCGACAAAGCCCTTTGTCGACGACTACCTCCTGAGCGACGAGGCACGCGAGGCCGTGAAGCACAACTACCTGCACATCCACGACAAAGACTACTACCCCACAAAGTCGCTCACCTGCGTGCAGCACCCGCTCGACCATATCCTCGAACGCGGCATCATGGCAGGTCACGGCAGTTCGCGTCCGGCCAAACGCATTGAGACAGCATCCGTCCTGGCCTGTATCTCGATGGAGACTTGCCAAAACGAGATGCACGGCGGACAGGCCATACCAGCCTTCGACTTCTATCTCGCTCCCTATGTCCGCTACAGCTTCATCGAAGAACTCAAGTCGCTCGAGAGCTTGGAGGGCAGAAGTCTTGAACACCTCTACGACATCAAGCTCAACGACTTCCTGACACAACCCCTCGAAGGACTGAAGGGCGACGACCGCGTGGTACAACATGCCATCAACCGTACCGTGGCTCGCACACACCAAGCCATGGAGGCCTTCATCCACAACATGAACACCATCCACTCCAGAGGTGGCAACCAGGTGGTATTCTCCAGCATCAACTATGGCACGGACACGTCGGCCGAAGGGCGCTGCGTCATGCGAGAGATTCTGAAAAGCACCTACGAGGGCGTCGGCGACGGCGAGACAGCTATCTTCCCCATTCAGATATGGAAGAAGAAACGGGGCGTCAACTATCTGCCCGAAGATCCCAACTACGACCTCTACCAGATGGCCTGTAAGGTGACGGCACGACGCTTCTTCCCCAACTACCTCAACCTCGATGCTTCCTACAACCAAGACCCTGACTGGCGTGCCGACGATCCCAAACGATATTTGCACGAAGTGGCCACCATGGGATGCCGTACACGCGTCTTCGAGAATCGGTTCGGCCCACGCACATCGATTGGTCGCGGCAACCTGTCGTTCTCTACCATCAACATCGTCAGGCTGGCCATCGAGTGTATGGACGAGAAAGACAAGGAGACACGCATCGCAAAGTTCTTTGCCAAGCTCGACGACATGCTCGAGGTGACGGCACGCCAGCTGTGCGACCGCTACAACTTCCAGAAGACTGCCTTTGCAAAACAGTTCCCCCTGCTGATGCAAAGTCTGTGGATAGGTGCCGAGAAACTCAACCCCAACGACACCATCGCCAGCGTCATCAATCAGGGAACGCTCGGCATCGGGTTTATCGGACTGGCCGAATGTCTCGTCGCCCTCATCGGCAAACATCATGGCGAGTCGGAAGAGGCTCAGCAGTTAGGACTGAAGATCGTTACCTACATGCGCGACCGTATCAACGACTTCTCCGAACGCTATCAGCACAACTTCAGCGTCCTGGCCACGCCGGCAGAGGGCCTGGCGGGACGCTTCACGAAAATCGACCGTAAGCAGTTCGGCATCATCCCTGGTGTCACCGATCGCGAATACTACACCAATTCGAACCACGTTCCGGTCTATTACAAATGCAACGCCAAGCATAAGGCCGAGATAGAGGCTCCCTACCACAACCTCACCCGAGGCGGACATATCTTCTATGTCGAAATAGACGGTGATGCAACGCACAACCCGAAGGTCATCATGAATGTCGTCGACATGATGGACAAGTACGACATGGGCTATGGAAGCGTCAACCACAACCGCAACCGCTGCATGGACTGCGGCTACGAGAATGCCGACCCGCAGCTTGCCGTATGCCCACGGTGCGGAAGCAAGCATATCGACCGCCTGCAACGTATCACAGGCTACCTCGTCGGAACCACCGACAGATGGAACCACGGAAAGCTCTGCGAACTGAACGACCGCGTCACACACGTCGACGGAGGCAACCAGCTGTCGCTCTTCGACCGCCTGTAAACCTGCGGCATATACCTTATTATATATATCATGATTTCCATACTTGACATCATCAAGGATACAATGGTTGACGGTCCGGGATTTCGGACCGCCATCTATTGTGCCGGTTGCGACAATGCCTGCCCCGGCTGCCACAACCCACAGTCGTGGGACATCCGTCATGGTCACTGGATGACCACCGACGAACTGCTCCAAGAGGTCATGGACGATGAGTTCGCCGATGTCACCTTCACGGGCGGCGACCCTATGATGCAGGCAAAGGGTTTTACGGAACTTGCCGCCGCTATCCGTCACAACTGCTTCAAAACCATCTGGTGCTATACCGGATACAAGTTCGAATGGCTTCTGCAGCAGCCAGACCAAAGGGAGCTGATGCGACATATCGACGTCCTTGTTGATGGTCCGTTCGTCTTAAAGCTGCGCAATCCCGACCTACTCTATCGAGGTAGCAGCAACCAGCGCATCATTGATGTTCAACCGTCGTTACGCTTGGGAAGACCCGTTGTCATGAACGACGAACAGGCAATGCAAATGGGCAGTTCATGAGAAAAAGCGCTTGAAAAGAAGCTCGAAAACCGAAGAAAAATGCGAGAAACTACAGAAAAACAAACTTTTTTTGAAAATAATGCCGAAAAAGTTTGGTGGTTTCGCTGAAAGTGCGTACCTTTGCACCCGCAATTCAGAAATACTCTGATACGCGCTCTTTAAAATGTTGCACCCGTAGCTCAGTTGGTAGAGCACCTGACTCTTAATCAGGGTGTCCAGGGTTCGAACCCCTGCGGGTGTACGAAATGCGAAAAGTAGCAGACAACACAATGTCTGCTACTTTTGCTTTAGGAACTGCGACATGACACCTTGACGTGCCGCATGGCGCGCATTGCCGATAGCAGCTACCTTCACAGACTGACCAATTCAGAAGGCGTGGTGGTCTGCGAGTTGATGAGCCGTTGGCAGCCACAGCCGGAAACAGCTGATGTCAGTAAGATGCTGAACAGAGAATTATAACATTTCATCTGCCGCCATTGGCATCTGCTCTGGCAGCATTGATACCTCTTTAGCTTTTGGTCGTGAAGCGTCTTTGATCATAGGAGAATAGGCTTCGATGATATGTCGCCAGTCGTTCACTGTCATGTCTGGGTAACGTTCACCGAAGCGTTCTATTACCTCACGCTGCAGTTCGTAATCAGATGTTTCTGCATTCATGATAATACGTTCGTATAAAAGATTGCGCACCTCTCTGTCATCCTCGATGTTGGCCAGCTTACGCTCGATGACGTTCTCATCGTCGTCAGCCCACTTGTTGCACTGTGCCATCACCGTTTCAAGAGCCTTTTCCTGTCCTTCGGGTGGATACTTGTATTTCTTCAGCAGGCGCTTTACCAACACACGCATCTTGGCTCGGGCCGATTCCTTGCGGTTCCAGTCGATGGTACGGTTTCGGCGAAGCTGTTCAGTCAGCTCACGGGTGAGTGCTACAAACTGTTCGTCGGTATAAGCCTGACGAACTCCCTCTGGCGAAGATAAAGCATCGTAGAAGGCTTTTTCTTCAACGGTCAGTCCCAACTTGTTACTTTCTTCCTCGTTCTGCTTGATTTCCTCAGCCATCTTCAGCAGTTCCTCAATGACCTCCTCATTGGTCAGCATCCCCTTCAGATAGTTGGAGAGGGCCATATTCAGCAGGTCGGAGAATTTCTTGCTCTGCACAACGTTTGTACGCTCAAAGCTGTGGATGCGTTCTTTCAGCAGACGTTCCAATAGTTTCACGGCCAAGTTCTTCTCTTTCATCTTCCGTATCTCCTTTTGGAACACCTCGTCGAACAAAGAGAAGTCATGTTTCTTGCCACCTTTAATGGAGAAAATGTCAATGACTCCCTGACTTTGGATGCTCTGCTCCAGGAGATGGCTAATGCGCTCGTTGATGTCCTGTTTAGTAATCTTCCCTTTCTGAGCCAGGCGTGACAACAGCACGCGCGCAGCATCCATGAAGGCCACCTCCTGCTTCTCTTGTGGCTCAGCCAACGAACGGCAAAGGGTCAGTGCATTGTGCAGCAATTGGCTCTCCTTCATGAAGTCCTTCATCTGCTCCGCACGCCCGGGAGCCAGCATGAAGTTGACTCCACCTTTGATTAACTGCGCTCTCTCAGGATCAGTACCACTATAGAAACCGCTGTAATCAAAACCATAAAGCAGGTCGCGGCAGATTTCCAGTTTCTCTTGGAACTTCACACGGGCCGTCTTATTGATGTCCGGGTCGCCAAACTGCTGACGGTCGCGCTGCGTGTAGTCTTGCATAGCCTGTTTCAGTGCTCCGGCAATGCCCACATAGTCAACAATCAGGCCGCCTTCCTTTTCTGGGAACACGCGGTTGACACGGGCGATGGCCTGCATCAGGTTATGTCCCTTCATTGGCTTATAGACATACATCGTTGCCAGCGAAGGCACATCGAAGCCCGTCAGCCACATATCCACCACGATGGCAATCTTCATGGGCGATGCATCCTCTTTGAACAAGGCTGCATACTCCTTGTTCATCTTGGGCTGTATCACATCGTGCCACTCTTCCTTGTCCGTATTGGCCGCACTGGCCACCACATGAACTTTCTCCGTCCATTCAGGGCGCAGTTCCAGCATCTTGCGATATATCTTGACCGCAGCATCCTTGTTATAGGCCACAATCATGGCCTTGCCCGTCAACTCCTGTTGGCGGTTCTTTTCATAATGGTCTATGATGTCGCGGCAAAGGCTGTCGATGGTATCTGGATGACAGAGTATCTGCTTGATGCCGCTGTTATCCTGCCGTGCTTTGTTGATTTGTTCTTCGGTGGCACCTTCGTCAGCCAACCGGTCAAACTCATCATCCAGTTTCTTCAGCACATCCTCATCCAGCTTCAGATTGACCACACGACTCTCGTAATAGACGGGGCGCGTGGCACCATCCTCTACGGCTTGCGTCATGTCATACACATCGATGTAGTCGCCAAACACCTCCTTGGTGTCACGGTCGGCTTCACTGATAGGCGTACCCGTAAAGCCGATGAACGATGCATTTGGCAGCGCCTCACGCATCAGCAGCGCATAGCCTTTCTTCATGCGCTCGGCCTTCACGTCCCAATGCTCATCGCCATATTGTGAGCGGTGGGCTTCGTCGGTGATGACGATGATGTTCTCTCGCTCCGATAGCAAGCCTGTACCTTCCTCAAACTTGCCTTTGGCGAGTTTTGGCTGTGCCTCGGGAGAGCAAGCAAGCTCGCTTTCCTCTCGGCTTGCACAAAACTTTTGTATCGTAGTAAAGATGATACCTCCCGTCTGCAGGTCTTTCAGTTTGCGCACCAGGTCCTCGCGTCCGGCAGTCTTGGTCAGTTTTCCTTTCTCGTTCAGGTCGAAGCCCACGCGCTGTGGTTCCTGACGCAGGAACTTCTGACATCCTGCAAATTGCTCATACAGTTGCTGGTCCAGGTCGTTGCGGTCGGTCACCACAACGATGGTGCATTGCGGGAACTGCTGTATCAGCTTGTGAACATAGAACACCATCGACAGCGACTTACCGCTGCCCTGTGTGTGCCAGAACACACCAATCTTTCCATTGCCGCCAATCGCCTTGTGCGTTTTGGCAACAGCCTTGTTCACGGCAAAGTATTGGTGATAGGCAGCCATCATCTTTG
>CAMORS010000035.1 GCA_946624005.1 uncultured Prevotella sp.
ACACAAATCGCAACACTACATTAATAAAGTAGTGAGACTACATTAATAAAGTAGTCCGACTACATTAATAAGGTAGTGAGACTACATTAATAAAGTAGTGTTCTGGTTTGCCGCAAATTGCTCGGCAGTTGATACCAAACGGGGCGACAGCTGATGGCTGTTTGACCGCATTTTCTAAAGATAATCACCTTTTTTGTTTGTGATGTCAGAATATTTTCTTAACTTTGCGCCTGCAATGCCGTCAGCGGCAGGGCAACAGAAGTATAAGGCACAGACAGAAGAAAAGAGAATAAGAATGAGAGAATGGAGTTTCAGACATACACTTTAGACAACGGACTGCGCATCATTTTGCTTCCTACTCAGTCGCGCGTGGTCTACTGCGGCTATGCCATTGCTGCCGGTTCGCGCCACGAGGAACCAGGCGAGGAAGGGCTGGCCCACTTCTGCGAGCATCTGACGTTCAAAGGCACAGAGCACCGTAGCGCTTTGCAGATTCTCAACAGTCTCGAACGCGTCGGCGGCGACCTCAATGCTTTTACGAATAAGGAGCATACCGTCTACTACGCGATGGTCATGCAACAGCATCTCGGCCGCGCCATCGACCTGCTCACCGACATTGTCTTTGCCAGCACCTATCCGCAAGCGGAGATAGACAAGGAGGTAGAGGTGGTGTGCGATGAGATAGAGAGCTACAACGACTCGCCGGCCGAACTCATCTACGACGAGTTTGAGAACCTGCTCTTCCAAAATCATCCCTTGGGGCATGCCATCTTAGGCGAAGCCAAGCAGCTGCACACCTATACCACAGCCGACGCCCTAAGGTTTGCACGACGACACTACCGACCGGACAATGCCGTTTTCTTCGTTTCTGCCGATGTCACGATGAAACAGTTGGTCAGGATGACAGAAGCAAGGATGGAGGGGGTGAGGGAGTGCGAAGGTACGGGGGTGCGAGGGTACGAAGGTGCGAGATTACCATCCGGCCTTCCATCCCAGGATATTTCTGGCCTTTCTGCCCAGCATAATCCAGGCCTTTCTGCCCAGGATATTCCAGACCTTTCTTCGGCCTCACGCGAAATTATCCGCCATCGCGGCACCCATCAGGCACACGTCGTCGTGGGCTGCCCGGTCTTCAACATGCACGACGACCGCCGCATCGCCCTCTTCCTGCTGAACAACATCTTAGGCGGCCCGGCCATGAACTCACGACTGAACCTCGCTTTGCGCGAACGACGCGGACTGGTCTACACCGTAGAAAGCTCGATGGCCACCTACAGCGACACGGGGGTGTGGACCACCTACTTCGGGTGCGACACGAAAGATGTGAAACGCTGTCTCCGGCTGGTGCGCCACGAACTGGACCGGTTGATGGAGCGTCCGCTCAGCAAGTCGCAGCTGCGTGCCGCCAAGCGCCAGTTGATAGGACAGCTGACCATCGCCACCGACAACCGCGAGAACTTCACCATCGACGTGGCGAAGAATTATCTGTATGGCGGTTGGGAGAAAGACATCGACCAACTGTTGGCTAAGATTGAGGCCCTCACGGCTCAACAGCTGCACGAGGTGGCCTGCCTGCTCTTTTCCGAACAGCGCATGACCACGTTGGTGTACGAGTGAGGGAAGAGAAAAGAGGAAAAAGAAGTGAGGAGTGTGAGATAAGGAAGTGTTATTCTTCTTCCAGTCGCTCAATATACTGATAGAGTTTGGCATAGAAGGGATGGCGGCCAAGCGTCTGGGTGTCGCCTAATATAATGAGTTTCATGCGTGCGCGTGTGATGGCAACGTTCATGCGGCGCAGGTCGTTGAGGAAGCCTATCTGCCCGTCGTCGTTGGCACGTACCAGGGAGATGAGGATGACATCGCGCTCCTGTCCCTGAAAGCCATCAACGGTATTGACACTGATGAGGTGGCGATAAGGCTTGAAGAACTCGCGCTTGCGGATGAGCTGTCGCAGATACTGAACCTGGGCGCGGTAGGGCGAGATAACACCTACGTCGACCTGCTCGTCGAGAATACGCTGACGGCCTATCTTCTCAAAATAGTGCTGGAGGACAGCCAACGTCAGCTCGGCCTCCGTCTTGTTGATACGCCCGAAGGTCTCGCCGACAAACTCCTCGCGGGCATCGATATCGGACGTGTCGACCCACATGATGGGCAGGTCGTAGTCGAGGATTCCACGATTGCTGACCGACGGTGCCGACTCCACCTGCCCGTGATAGAACCATTCTGAGGAGAAGTGCATAATCTGGTCGTTCATGCGATACTGCATCTTCAGCAGTGTCACCACCTCGGGTTTGTTCTCTACGATACGCTCCATGAGCGTCTTGTCCAATCCAGCACGCTTGGCTGCCATGCTCTTCACGGTGGGCGGCAACTGACAATGGTCGCCCGCCAGGACGACGCGCGACACTTTGCGGATGGGTATCCAACAGGCAGCCTCAAGAGCCTGGGCAGCCTCGTCGATGAAGAGCGTCCCGAACTTCATCCCCTGCAACAAACGGTTGGCACTGCCCACCAACGTGCAGGCCACGACACGTGCCTCGCCAAACAGCTGGGCGTTGATGCGTATCTCTATCTCGGCAGCACGGCTCTTCAGACGGTCCATCTTCTGATGGAAGCTGCTGTCGCCACGATGGCGTTTCTGCCGCATCTCGCGAATGGTCTTCCTGATGGCCCACAGCTGCGGATAGTCGGGATGCGCCTCGAAGCGTCGCTCGTAGGTGAACGACAGCATCTTGTCGTTGACGCGTGTGGGATTGCCGATGCGCAGGACGTTCACCCCACGGTCCATCAGCTTTTCCGATATCCAGTCTACCGCCATGTTGCTCTGCGCACAAACCAGCACCTGCGGCTCACGGCGCAACGTCTCATAGATGGCTTCTACGAGGGTCGTCGTCTTGCCCGTCCCCGGCGGTCCGTGTACGATGGCGACATCCTTCGCCCGCAGCACTTGGTTGACGGCTTTCTCCTGTGTTGTATTGAGGTAAGGGAAGCGCATGGGTTCGAAGGTGAACTGACTGGCCTTCTGCGTCTTGGAATAGAACAAGTCGCGCAGCTGTGCCAATCGGTTGTCCTTGGCATTGATGGTGCGCTCCAAGGCATCGGCCATCGTGCGGTAGCTCGTCTCGTCGAAGGAGAGCTGTATGCCAAGGCCCTCGGTGTTCTGAAGTTCGATGATGCTTGCGTTGTCGGGAACGGCTACCACCATGCGGTCGCCGTCGACATAGCTCACCGTCGCGGTATATTTAAAATAATGTATATTGCTTCCTGTTAAGCTATTCTCGTGGCCCGCACCTCGCACCTCGCACCTCGAATTAAAGAATGTTACCGGACGGCCGAACTCAAAGTTGTGCTCGATGTCTTCATCGGCAGTACGATACACCTCCACAACGAGCTGGTTCATGCTGTTGTAGTAGCTCTTGCCAACACGTAAGGGCCACCATGCGTCGCCTCGCTTGATGAGACGGCGCATGCCCCGAGTTTCCGTTTGCTGGCGGAAGGCCTCACGCTCGGCAGCATACTCCATGTCGAGCAGCAGGCGCTGTTGCAAAAGACTCTGTATGGCGTTGTTCATTGCTCTTCGATTCCTTACTTGGACGGTGCAAAGGTAATAAATAGTTCATAGTTTATAGTTCATAATTCATAATTTTTACAAAAACAATATTAAAATCTTTGCAATTTAACCAAATTGCACTATCTTTGCACTGAGAATTATTATTTATTACAGATATTATGGACAACCAAAAAAGTACACTCGCAGCCCGACTGCTCGACATCAAAGCCATCAAGCTGCAGCCCAACAACCCCTTCACATGGGCCTCGGGATGGAAGTCACCCTTCTATTGCGACAACCGCAAGACGCTCTCTTATGCCGACCTGCGCAACTACATCAAGCTGCGCATTGTCAATGCCGTTCTCGAAAACTTCGCCGATGCCGACGTCGTAGCCGGTGTGGCTACAGGAGCCATCGCACAGGGAGCCCTCGTGGCCGATGCGCTGAACATGCCCTTCGTCTATGTACGGCCGAAACCGAAAGATCATGGCATGCAGAACCTGATTGAAGGCGACCTGCAGGCGGGCCAGAAGGTGGTCGTCGTGGAAGACCTTATCTCCACGGGAGGCAGTTCGCTGAAAGCTGTTGAAGCTATCCGCCAGGCAGGCTGCGAGGTCGTTGGCATGGTGGCCAGCTACACATACGGTTTCCCTGTGGCAGAGAAAGCTTTTGCCGATGCCGGCGTGAAGCTCATCACCCTGACCGACTACGAGCATGTCGTGGCCAAGGCCCTCGAGACGGGCTATATCCAGCAGGCCGACACACAGCTGCTCGCCGAATGGCGCCAGGCACCCGACAAGTGGCATCAGTAACATATCATCATCGCCCACCATCCAAGATACACCCATCACCCGAACATGAGTAAATTCGAAAGTAAGATACAACAGGTTCCCTACACGCAGCAGAGCGTGTACAACATGCTCAGCGACCTGAGCAACGCCGAACGCGTGAAGCAGCGCGTCGACGACGATCAGATACACAGCATGGAGTTCTCCAACGACAGCCTGAGCGTCAACGTGCCGCCCATCGGCAAGATAGCCATCCAGATTGTCGACCGCGAAGAGCCCAAGTGCGTCAAGTACAAGTCGGTAGACTCTCCCCTACCCTTCAACCTCTGGGTGCAGATGCTCCCCGTCACCGACACCACGAGCAAGATGAAGCTCACCCTCGAGGCCGAGCTCAACTTCATGATGAAGGGCATCGTGAGCAAACCGCTACAGGAAGGTCTCGAAAAATTAGCCGAGGCGCTCGCCTCCATCCGCTATGAATAGAGGTAAGAGGTCGGAGGTGAGAGGTGAGAGGTGCGAGGTGAGAGGTAATAGATTGCATACTGGCATCGCCACTACTATCCTTTCGCTATTCTCACTCCTCGCTCCACTCTCCACGCTCCTCGTAACATTCACTTCCTGCGGCGAGTCGGAGTTTGAATACTCCAACCACCGGGCTCACTTCATCTACGACAACTCCATCCATCTCGATGCCACACTCGCCTCGGCTATGAACCCCATGTCGCCGGGCATCTTCTGCCGCATCAGCCGCAGCACGACGGCCTACTTCGACTTCGAGAACAACCAAAACATGAGCAGCCGCGTGGCTGTCAATGCCGTGGAGCAACAGCGTATCTGCGAGCTCGGCACCTACAACGCTTCGGG
Source organism: uncultured Prevotella sp. (assembly GCA_946624005.1). Lineage (GTDB taxonomy): Bacteria > Bacteroidota > Bacteroidia > Bacteroidales > Bacteroidaceae > Prevotella. The sequence goes on from CAMORS010000035.1 coordinate 5,206, forward strand.
CATCATCGTGGGTTATGGCACTATGGACAGCCCGCCCACCTTCTTCGCCTACGACGCACAGTGCCCCAACTGCTATGAAGAGAGCAACATGCCGCGCTACCAGCTCTCTATGGCATCCGACGGCACAGCTTCCTGCCGCAACTGCAAACGCAAATACGACATGAACAACGGAGGCATCATCACCAACGGCTCGCAAGGCAACAAGCTCATACGCTATCGAGCCTCAACGACAGGACCTATGGGGGTTCTCTCCATCAACAACTAAAATAGCGCTCAACATCGTAAGATACAGGCTGTGAAAAGAATATTGAACCGATATACGCTTTCTGTAGTTTGTGCTGTCTTGATTGTCATCGGATGCACATCCAGGAAAACCATATCCGCTCCTGCCGACTCACAGTATCTGGAAAGACGTGCCACCGAACTCTACGAGAAGGCACCCGAACGGGCTTTAGCACTCATTGATTCGGCAGAGCAGACGGGAACGATGCCCAACTTCCGGGCCGATCTGTTGCGGGCAAAGCTCTTCACCCTGTCGACAGCCAACCAGCGACAGGATGTGGCCCTCCAGATTGCAGAAGGCCTGCTCTCGCACGACTCGGTGAAGGGGAATGCTTTGCGTCAGCAAGAGGTGCTACAGCTATTGCTCAACGCCTCGCGTATGCGTCACGACGACGAGCAAAGCATGCGCTGGGCCACGCAATATACCAACCTGCTCAATAGTCTGGGCAACGAGAGCGCGGCTCTTCGCACAGAGGCCGAGATAGGCCTTATCATGACGCATCTCGGACAAGTCTCCGAAGGTATGCAGAAGATTGACCATGCCATAGCGCGCCTCGATGCCATGTCGGGGTTCAATGCGATGCTGGCATACATCCTCGCCTCAAAACGTAAGATCACGGTGCTGCGAGAAACCGGCCAACACGCCGACATACCTGATGTAGCCCAGGCCATTCAAGCGCATTTAGACAAGATGCTGGCAAGCCCCAACGACTATATCGACGGTTCGCAGCATGCGCCAAAGGATGTAGAGCAACTCGAAGACTACTGCGACTTCTACGGCGCACAAGCCACTGCCTTCAAGGCGGCTGCCTATGCCAATCTTGGCGACAACCAAAAGGCAAGGCAGCAACTGGCCATCTTCAGGGAAACAAACTACGGTCACACCCTCGACGGGCGCAAGATGATAGCTCCCACTCTCGGCAAGCTGGGCGACTACACCTCGATGCTCGCCATCTATGACAAGGCGGAAGCTGAACTCGAAGGCGACACGCTCCGGCAAGACTATGCTGACATCCTTCTGGCTCGCGCCGAGGCTGCCGAAGCACAGGGACGCATCGCTGCCAGCCTGAGCTATCGTAAGCGCTACGAGGCGCTCGTGCACAGCCTCAACGAACGGTTGCACCGAAACCAAAGCCACGACTATGCCGCACGCTACCACGCTCAGGAGCAGCAGCTTGAGATACAACGGCAAAAGGCCGAGATATCGCTCCAGAACATCTTCCTCATCATGGGCGCTGTCATCATGGTGCTGGCCTGTGCCTTTGCCGTCTACTTCTTCCGCCAGAAGCGGTACGTCGACTACAAGAACCACATCCTCGTCGAACAGATGACAGGGGCTATCGACTATAAGCAGAAATACGAGGAGGCCATGCAAGCCGCTGAGAAGAAAGCCAGCACACAACCTCCCGCCACACCCACGACATCGTCGCCCACAACTGAAAAAAACGACGACGAAAGCGGTCACGACCTCAACGCGCTGACCGACGAACAGCTCTTCCAACACATCAGCGAGGTTATTCTGCGCGAGAAACTGCACCTCAAGCCCGTCTGCGACCGACAGACCATCACCAGCCGATTCGGACTTACCGAAAAGCGGGTCGGTGCTGCCTTCGCCAAGGGGAGCAACTACAAGTCGCTGGCCAGCTTCGTACGTGACAGTCGTCTGGAATATGCTGCACAACTCTTGCGCCAGCATCCGGAGATGACCATCGGCGAGGTGGCAACAGCATCGGGGTTTGCCAGCCATACCCGTTTCACCGCCGACTTCAAGACCCGCTATTCCGTATCGCCCACCGAATTCCGAGCGATGGCGAAGTAGCAGTTTTCTCTTTTTTCTTTTGCACAAATTGTTGAAAGTAGGGCCTAAAGGGCTTTACAATTTGTGGTTTTCGGCTTTACAATCTGTGAAGCATGGATGAAGTTTGGACGAAAATGCTTATCTTTGCACCAGACAATTTTTAAAAAATCGCGCTTATGATCAAGAAACTTTTACTTTTCGCAACAGCCGCCCTATTTAATATAATAGGTATACAGGCACAGACCGACGTCACGTCGCAGTATATCCCGAATGCTGGGTTCGAAGATTGCGAACCACTGCCGATTGTTGTCCACCACGACAATCAACTCAACGTAGATGTCAATGTCATCGAGCTTTATTCTGAATGGAACAAGGAAAAAGGCGAAGATTATGAAGCCCAAGGGTGGAAATTGGTGCAGCAGCAGAAGAATGCCAACGGCGGTGTCGTGACATACGGCGTCAACATTCAGTCGGGCAAATACGCCACCGTGGGTGAGACAGGACCAGCTTCGGGTATCACGGGCGAAAAGGGTCTTTGCTTCACTGGTAATGCCGGTCTGGTTTACCAACAGACCGAAGAAATCACACTGCCTGCAGGAACATACCGCCTGACGGTCAACCTGTATGCCCGCAACGGCCAGACGAGCAATCCCGGTCCGACCCAGCAGGTTGTCAACATCAAGACGGGCTTCATGCCCACTGGAGGTACTGACGACGACCTGATACCTGGTATACGCAACAGCGCACAGTTTGCCAGCAACGCATGGGATCAGGACGTTCTTGACATCGAACTCACCGAGCCTACTACCGGTCGTTTTCAGATATGCTATGGTTCCAGCTTCTACGTAATTGTTGACGATGTGAAGTTAGAGTTCTTCGGCGGTGTCGTGACCACGAATCTGGCCAATGCCATCAATAAGGCTAACGCTCTCAATGCAGAATTGAACAATAGCGAATTGGCAGCAGCCATTGAAACTTCACAGGCTTTACTAAGCGACCCGACCGACCAAGCAGAGGTTGACAACCAGACAGAAGCGCTCTACACCGCTATGGCTGCGGCTCTCGCTGCAACAACCGAACCCGTGAACATCACGGCGGCCTATCTGGAGAATCCTTCTTTCGAAACAGGTATTGCGCCTTGGACATGGGTCAGCGCAACGGGAAATGTCGGCGAGACCATCAACACCGAATCGACACCCTTCATTGACGGCAAGAACATCCTGGAGTTCACCAGCTCGGGAACCAACGGTATCAGCCAGACCATCAGTCATCTGCCCGCCGGATACTATATCATCGACGCCAAGCTCAACCAAAAGGCTTTCCTCAAAATCGGAACGGGCTCCGGAACGCTGATTCAAGGTGGCATGGATGCGCTCTTCCTCCGCGTTCACCCCTCGGCCTATAATCTCGAGGCTGATGGCAAGCTGACAATCGGTGCTCAGGCCTCGGTAGCCTATCGCGTTGACAATTTCCGGCTGTTCTACGGCAAGGACGAGGCTTCGCTGCTCAATGTGTTGCTGCAAGACGTCAAGGCCGATGCACAAGCCATCGTTGCCATGTCTAAGTTCGACATCGTTACGGGCGAGGAGCGCACAAACCTGCTCACGGCTATCGACGGCACAGACATCGATGCCATCAACACGGCTGCCAATGCCTTCGTCACAGCCACCGACAGCTACAACAACTTTGAAAAGGCGAAGACAGCTGCCGCTGCCTACACTAAGGAGGCTTATCCCTACGCCAAAGAAGAAATCTTCCAGCAGATACAGACTCTGATGGCCACCAGTCCCACATCGGCAGCCAATGCACAGGAGATGGCTACCCAGCTGAATGAAGCATGCTTCAACTATTATGTGTCGAACGCTTATTGCGAGGGTGTCGCCAACGCCATCGACTACACCGGGAACATTGCAGCCGCCAATGCCACAGGCACGAATGTCGCTACGGCATGGCACAAGCTGAACATGGGCATCCGCACCGACAAGACAGCCTGGGTGAACCCCAAGACCAGCGAGAGCGACAAGAATATCTATGGTGTCACATCCGACTATTACAGCACTTCGAACGGTAAGAACTCTTATCTGTGGCAGACCGTCAGCGGACTGCCCAAGGGTAAGTACGTACTGTCGGTCACCTATATGTCGGCAACAAGTGTCAGCCCAGAGGTAACTGTTAACGACGAGAAGGTAGGCAACCTGACGGGTGTCGGTATGTACGGCGGTGGCATGTACGGCGGCGGATGGGTTGACAATGTCATCACCTTCGACAAGGCTGACGATGGCGACATGAAACTCCAACTGCAGTACACCGGAACGGCCAACTATCAGGAATGGTACTTCGACAACTTGCGCCTCTTCCGCATCGATGCCGAAGAGCCACAGGACGAGCCCGAATACGGCATCGTGGGCGACTTCTCCGACTGGGATACCGACCTGATGATGACCATGACGGAAGATGGCACCTACACGCTGACCATCGAAGGTCTGGAAATCAAGCAGCTGAAGACCTTCGAATATAAACTGCGCGCCGACCGCCAGTGGGGCATCTACGAGCTGCCCTCACCCTACGACGAGATTCAGAACTACTCGTGGACTCCCGAGAAGACGGGTGTCTACACGCTCAACTTCGTGTTCAACCGCGAAGAAAACAGTCTGACGCTCACTCCCGAGCGCACCGATGACTGCACCTGGACGGCCACCTACGTGAACGTAGAGGATTGGCAGGAGGTTTGGGCCTACACCTGGACTGATACCGAACAGCAGATGGGCTCTTGGCCCGGCACACAGCTGGAGGCAACGGCCGAACAGGTAGACGGACACGATGTCTATGCCTTCAGCTACAAGGGTGAGACGGCTCCCGCCTTCATCATCTTCAACGACGGCAAGAGCCACAACGCCAAGCAGACAGAAGACCTGACGTTCGAGGACGGCAAGCAGTACAACGACCCGTCGAAGTATATCGTGCCGACCGCCATCAACTCGTTATCTTGTCCGCTTTCCGACATGTCTACCATCTACGACCTGCAGGGCCGCCGTGTTGCACAGCCTACAAAGGGCCTCTACATTGTAAATGGCAAGAAAACTGTCATACGATAAACTTATCAGCTTCATAATTCGGTTATACGATGGCTATACTTCGACAACTGCTCATCTGGCTTATGCTCTGCCTGATCCTTCCGCAACACGCGGAAGGACAGACAGGTGCTACCCCTGACTCGATAGACTCAAGAGCGTCATCGCCTGTTGACACCTCTGCCATGATGCGCAACGACTACATCATAGCCAGCCTGCTCGTTGTAAGTCCCTCTGCCGAACCTTACTCGCTCTTTGGCCACTGTGCGCTGCGGCTGCAATGTCCAGACCACAACATGGACTACTGCTTCACCTTCGAGACACCCACCGATGCAAAGGGACTGTACAGCTTCTTCCGAGGCAATGCCAAGGGTGGATTCGCAGCCGCCCCCACAACGGCCTATCTCGACTATTACCGTCAAGCCGGGCGGGGCGTTGAGCAGCACCTGCTCAACCTCACTCCGAAGGAAAAGCTGATGCTATGGCAGCAGGCCGACAAGGAGATAGTCAGGGGCGACAGCTATCGCTACAACTACCTGCATGCCCAGTGTGCCTCGATGGTCATCGACTTGATAACATCCGTATTGCCTGCTCCGATCAGATACAACCAGATACCCACTCAGGTGGATGGGTCGTTCCGCGACCAGATGCTGACAGAATCGGTGCCTTATCCCTGGAGCCGTTTCTTCTGGCAGACCATCATGGGACCTGCTGGCGACGAATTGGGTCCGTTCGAGCACAAGCTCACACCGAGAACATTGCCCGAAGTATGGCGACAGGCCAACCTCATGGACACCGACCGCCATCTTATCTCTGGCAATGCCGAGACGCTGACAGCAACCGCTTCTGAGCATTCGTCAACCATCTGGGCAAGACTACTGTCGCCCACTGGCGTTTTCACCATGCTGTTGATCCTGGTGGTCGTCATCACCATCGGCCAGTGGCATTGGGGATGGCGTGTCTTACCAATCTTGACCGACAGTCTGTTGCTCGTCGTTTACACGCTGTTGGCTTTGGCGCTCACAGCCCTCGTGCTGTTGTCCGACCTGGAGGCGACGCAGTGGAACTGGTATCTCCTGGTGTTCAATCCGCTGCCGCTGCTGCTCTGGGCGTTCCGCCGCAAGTGGCTGCCCACCATCTGTGCCACTTTGGTGGTGGCTATCCTTATCCTTCTGATCCTCACGCCATTCGTTGCCCAACTCGACCTGCCACACGCTCTGTTCATGGCGACATTGGGCATCAGGGCCGCATCTTTAAACAGAAAAAGAATTATTACTTGGAATCTAAAAACCTTAAAACCGCAAACAATATGAAGAAATTAATCATTGCCGCAGCAATGGTGCTTATGGGCACTATGACTGCACTCGCTAACGAAGACAACATTATTTGGGTAAAGGCTGAGGCTTATCCCACAGGAGCAGGAACTGTCTACACCGACTTCGGCCAAGTCGAAGAGGAGAAAAAAGAGTATGCCGCCACCTCGGAGTTCAAAAGATACAGCAACGGAGCTATTAGCTCAGCCTATATATGGACTCAGTCAGCCGAAGGGTTCTTACTCTCCGGGTTCGCTCGCGACAATGGCAATCAGACCTACGACAACGGCACCGACTTGCAGGTAAAAGTACGCGACAATGGCTTCTTCACCGCTGTTTACGACCCCACCGTCTACAAAGGCAACTCCTCAACTGAGGCCGACGAATTAGCCGCCGAGGCTCTGGAGGAACTGGAGAATCCCACCGACTATATCTTCGCTGTTTTCTCTAAAGGAGCCGTGGCTCGTGTGGCCGAAGACCAGATAGGCTGTGGCAACGCCTATGCCGACAAGCTCTATACCGAACCGGGCGACCAGGTAACCTTCACCGCCTATGGCGATGCCTTCAGCCCACAGGGTGGCGGTGTGAAATACCATCGTTTCGACCATTGGACCGATGCCGCTGGCAACACCGTGGGTACAGAGCGTGAGCTGACCATCACCGTCAGCGGACCGGAAATCTATTATGCCCACTTCGCCGAGACCGACAAAGACGACTACAAGGCCAACGAGAACGACCCGCACCTATCGGAGAATTACTATAATGGAGGAATAGGTGGAGCCACTGCTATCCGGCAAGTTGCGTTGCCGACAAAGCAAGACAACTGTCTCTACGACCTGCAGGGGCGCAGAGTCATGAAAATGGAGAGTACAGGGAATGATTCTTCATTCCCACAAAAGGGCATCTTCATCCGCAACGGAAAGAAAATCGTTGTTCGCTAACTCCATCACCATCCCTCAACAACCATCACCACCCATGCAAAGAGTAAAGAGTATTATCCTGCTTCTGCTATTCGCACTGTCTGTCACGGCCCAGACGGGGTCGGATGCCATTCGTGGCACCGTGACTGACGAGCTCGGCGAACCGCTCATCGGTGCTTCCCTGAAGCTGAAGAAGAGCGGACAGGGCTGCGTCACCGACATCGAGGGACGCTACGCCCTGACAGCTCCGTCGCGCAACGATGTCGTCGTCGTTTCGTATCTCGGCTACGAAACGCAAGAAATACCTGTCAGCCGTCTGGCTCAGCAAGGCACCATCCGCCTCCAGCCGGACAGCGGCCAACAGCTGCAGGAGGTGGTCGTCACCGGTATGCAGAAGATGGACAAACGTCTCTTCACCGGAGCAACGACCAAGATCAGTGCTGCCGATGCCAAGCTCGACGGTATGGCCGACATCAGTCGCTCGCTTGAAGGACGTGCCGCCGGTGTCTCGGTGCAGAATGTCAGCGGCACCTTCGGCACAGCGCCAAAGATTCGCGTGCGTGGTGCTACCAGCATCTACGGCAACTCCAAGCCGCTGTGGGTCATCGACGGCGTCATCATGGAGGATGTCACCGACATTACGGCCGACGATCTGTCGAGCGGCGATGCAGAGACGCTCATCTCCTCGGCCGTGGCCGGTCTGAATGCCGACGACATCGAGACGTTCGACATCCTGAAAGACGGCTCGGCTACGAGCATCTATGGTGCCCGCGCCATGTCGGGTGTCATCGTTGTCACAACGAAGAAGGGTAAGGCCGGCACGGCACGTGTAGGCTATACGGGCGAATACACCTTGCGTCTGCGTCCGCAATACCGCGACTACAACATCATGAACTCGCAGGAGCAGATGGCTGTCTATCAGGAGATGCGTGGCAAGGGATGGTTCAATTTTGCCGATACCTACCGGGCTTCGAAGAGTGGCATCTTCGGCAAGATGTACCAGCTCACCAACACCTACGACCCCGCCACTGGTACGTTCGCCCTGACCAACGACGAGGAGTCGCAGAACAACTATCTTCGCGAGGCCGAAAGGCGCAACACCGACTGGTTTGGTGAGCTCTTCTCCTCCAGCATCCAGCATAACCACTCGGTCAGTGTTTCCGCCGGAACGGAGAATATCAGCTTCTATGGCTCGCTCAGCGCCATGTTCGATCCGGGCCGCTATCGCCAGAACAAGGTGGAGCGCTATACGGCCAATATGAACACGAGCATCAAGATGCTGCCTCAACTGACGCTCAACCTCATCACCAACGGCTACTACCGCAAGCAGCGGGAACCGGGAACGCTGAGCCAGTCGACCGATGTCGTCAACGGTGAGGTGAAGCGCGACTTCGACATCAACCCCTTCAGCTTTGCGCTCAACTCTTCGCGTACGATGGATGCCGACGAGTTCTATACACGCAACTATTCACCATTCAACATCAAGAACGAGCTCGACAACAACTACATCGACCTCAACGAGATGAGCATGAAGTTTCAGGGCGAATTGAAGTGGAAGCCCGTGAGGACATTGGAGATAGCCGCCTTGGCCTCTATCAACTATCTCACCTCCACTCGCGAGCATCAGATTCGTGAGGCTTCCAACCAGGCAGGGGCCTATCGGTCGATGGCCGATGCCTATATCCGGCAGAACAACCCCTGGCTCTACCACAACCCCGACAATCCTTACGACCTGCCCATCAGCATACTCCCCGTGGGCGGTATCTATCTGAAGAACGACAACAAGATGCTGGCCACCGACTTCCGTCTGACGGGCTCGTGGAACTATGTATTCCAGGACACGCACATCGTCAACCTCTTTGCCGGTTCGGAAGTGGGAGCCATCGACCGCCAGCGCAACTACTTCAATGGCTGGGGCATGCAGTACGAGAAGGGTGAGCTGCCCTTCTACCTCTATGAATTCTTCAAGAAGAGCATCGAGGACAACGCCGACTACTATTCGCTCGGAAGGACACGCACACGCAGTGCAGCCTTCTTTGCCAACGGCACCTACTCTTATAAGGGGCGCTACACTGTCAACGGTACCTACCGCTACGAGGGAACCAACCGCCTGGGTCGCAGCCGGTCGGCTCGCTGGTTGCCCACATGGAACATCTCGGGTGCATGGAATGTGCACGAGGAGCCTTTCTTCGAGAAGCTGCGCCCCACGCTATCCAACCTCTCCGTCAAAGCCAGCTACTCCCTCACCGCCGACCCGGGACCGCTCAACGTCAGCAATGCCACCTTGGTGCTGATGAACTATAAGCCCTACCGCCCCTTCAGCAGCATCCAGGAAACGGGTATGAAGGTTCAGGACATCGCCAACGAGGAGCTGACCTACGAGAAGAAGCATGAGCTGAACCTCGGGCTGGCCGTCGGCTTCCTGGGCAACCGCATCAACGTGGAGTTCGACTGGTTCCGCCGCAACAACTACGACCTCATCGGTCCAATCAACAGTTCGGGTGTAGGCGGTGCCATCAAGAAGTGGGCCAACGTGGCCGACATGAAGTCGAACGGCACGGAGCTGAGCATCACTACGAAGAACATTCAGAAGCGCAATTTCTCGTGGGAGACCAACTTCATCTTCACCCACGTCACCACCGAGGTGACCACCCTCCAGGCCGACCCCACCATCATCGAGATGGTGCAGGGCAATGGTTTCACCCGCGTAGGCTTCCCCCACCGTGCCCTCTTCTCGTTCCGCTTCAACGGACTGGACAACAACGGACTGCCTCAGATTACCAATCAGGATGGCAACATCGTCAACGCAGGAGCCACCATCAAGTTCCAGTCGCAGTTGCTCGACAACCTCGTCTACGAGGGACCGACCGAACCGACAACGTATGGCAGCTTGGGCAACATACTGAAGTATAAGAATTTCCGACTGAACCTCTTCGTCACCTACTCGTTCGGCAATGTGCTGCGCCTCTACCCCTCGTTCCGTAGCAGCTACTCCGACCTCGATGCCATGCCGCAGGAGTTCCAGAACCGCTGGCTCGTACCGGGCGACGAACAGCTGACGGACATCCCCGTCATCCTGACCAAACGACAGGTGTCGGAAGACTCGAACATGGCCATTCTCTACAATGCCTACAACTACTCCACGGCACGCACGGCCAAGGGCGACTTCATCCGCATGAAGGAGGTATCGCTCAGCTACGACTTCCCCAAGGCGTGGATCAAGCCGCTCCATATCAGCGACCTCTCGCTGAAGCTGCAGGCCACCAACCTCTTCCTCTTCTACTCCGACTCGAAGCTCCACGGGCAAGACCCCGAGTTTGTCAATGCCGGCGGTGTGGCCTCGCCCATTCCTAAGCAGTTCACCATGACGCTTCGACTGGGAATCTAAGAATGAAGAATGTAGAATGAAGTATGAAGATTGAAGAATAAAGCATGACGAAAATGAAAACAATATATCAATCACTGCCTCAGGTTCTTGTTTGCTGCTGTATCACAGCAGCCCTAACAGCCCTGTCCTCCTGCGACGACTACCTCGACGTGCTGCCCGACAACCGCGCCGAGCTGGACACCGACTCGAAGATTACCGAACTGCTCGTCAGCGCCTACCCACTGACCAACAGCTTCCTGATGTCGGAGATGTACAGCGACAACACCGACCACTGCACGGGCAGCAGCAGCTATACTGCCTACCAGACGCTGGAAGAGGAGGCGGCCAACTGGCAAGACATCACGTGGAAGAACCAAGACGGCACCTACGCTCTCTGGGAGCATTGCTATAAGAGCATCGCAGCAGCCAACAACGTGCTCATCGCCATCGACGAGCTGGGACGCCCCGAGCGGCTCAACGCACAGCGTGGCGAGGCACTGCTCTGCCGTGCCTACTGCCACTTCCAGCTGGCCAACATCTTCTGCCTGCCTTACAGCGAGCGGACTTGCCACGAGGCCCTGGGCTTGCCCTACATGCGGACGACGGAGACCACCGTGTCGCCCACCTACAGTCGTGGTACGATGGCCGAGCTCTACGAGAACATCGCTGCCGACATCGAGGAAGGTCTGCCGCTCATCGACGACAACATCTACACCGTGCCGAAGTACCACTTCAACAAACGTGCCGCCTATGCCTTTGCAGCACGCTTCTACCTTTATTATATGAAGGACGACAAGTCGAACCTCGACCGCTGCATCGAGTGTGCCACACGCGTGCTCACCTCACAGCCCTCCGAGATGCTACGCGACTGGAAGACGCTGGGCAGCATCGCCCTCGGCAGCGCCAGCTACAACACGTTCATCAACGCTTCCGACAAGGCCAACCTGCTCATCATCACCTCCAACTCTTATTGGGAGTGGGTCTACGGACCGACAGCCGTAGCTAAGGGCTACTGCCACAGCACGAAGATCTCACAGACGGAAACCATCCAGAGCACGGGCTTCTGGGGTTCGCAGAACACCTACTTCGCTGCCGGACAGATGAGTGGTTCGCCGAAGATCTACATGCTGAAGATGGGACAGTATGTCGAATACACCGACATCGTCAACGGCATCGGCTATCCGCGTATGATCGTGCCGGCCTTCACCACCGATGCTCTTATCCTCGACCGCGCTGAGGCCTACGCCCTCAAAGGTGACTACGACCATGCCTATGCCGACCTCACGGCATGGATGAATGCCTTCACCTCCAACCAGGGTGTAGTGGATGCTGCCGCGCTGCGCCAAGCCTATGGCAACCAGAAGCCTTACTACACGCCGACGAACCCCACGCCAAAGAAACGGCTCAACCCCGATTTCACCGTGACGGAGGGCGAACAGGAGAACCTGATACATGCCGTGCTGCATGCCCGCCGCGTCACTTGTCTGCATGAAGGCCTGCGATGGCAGGACGTCAAGCGCTACGGCATAGAGATCTACCGCCGCAATGTCGACGGCACTCTGGGCGACGGCAACATCACCGTCTACGACACGATGACGAAAGACGACCCCCGCCGCGCCATCCAGCTGCACGAATACGTCATCAATGCCGGCATCACGCCCAACCCGAGATAAGCATCGCCATCTAAAAAACTTCGAAATCCCGAAATCCCGGAATAACGATATAACGAAACCCCGGAATAACGAAATAACAAAAAAGAATGAAAGCAATATATCGATTTCTGCCCCAGGTCTTTGTTTGTTGCTGTATCACAGCAACCCTGGCATCCCTCTCCTCCTGCAGCGAAAACGCCCTCGACGACACCACTGTGGTGAAGGACTCCACGCGCCCCAAGACGGCCTTCGACCAATGGCTGCACCGCCACTATGTCGAGACCTACAACATCAGCCTGAAGTATCGCCTCGAAGACATGGAGACCGACTTCACCTATACGCTGGTACCGGCCGACCTGCAGAACTCCGTCCGTCTGGCACACATCGTGCTGCACACCTGGCTGCAGGCCTACGACGAGGTGGCAGGCATCGACTTCACCCGCCAGCTGGCACCGAAGCTATTCCAGTTTGTGGGCTCACCAGCCTTCGAGACCGACAACCGCTTCATGATGGGACAGGCCGAGGGCGGCATGAAGATCACGCTCTTCGACGTCAACGAACTGAAGCTGACGCGCTCCTTCCTCAACAACTCCTACTTCCAGTCGATTCACCACGAGTTCACGCATATCCTGACGCAGACAAAGGACTACGACACCGACTTCCAGAAGATATCCGAGGGACGCTACGAACCGGCCAGCTGGTACGCCTCGGGCAAGACGGAGAGCTACGCCCTCGAGCGGGGCTTCATCTCCACCTACGCCATGAAGGAGTACAACGAGGACTTTGCCGAGACGCTGGCTTTCTATCTGGTCTACACCCCGGAAGAGTGGCAGCAGAAGATGACGACAGCCGGCACCGACGGCTCAGCCATCATCGCGCAGAAGCTGCAGATGATACGCAGCTACATGCAGACCACCTGGAACATCGACATCGACGCGCTCCGCACCATCATCCAGCGACGCATGGACGAGATTGTCAACGGCACCATCGACCTCGACAACCTTACGGAATAACACCCCGTCGCAATCCCGAAATCCCGGAATCCCGGAATCCCGAAATACCGAAGCATCAAAAAACAAAAAAAGAATGAAAGCAAGACACTCAATACTAACAGCGGTCCTTGTAAGTTGCGGCTGTGCCGCAACCCTCTCCTCCTGCTCCAACGACACGGACAGCTTCTTCGACCAGCCATCGGCCGAACGCATGGCGGCCAGCCAGGCAGCCTACGTCGCCACACTCGAAGGGCAGCAGCAGGGATGGGTGCTCGACTTCTACCCGTCTGACGGATCGTTGGGCGGCGTGGCCTACACGGCGCGTTTCTCGGACGGCGAGGCAACGATAGCCTGCGAGCAGGCCTTGAGAAATCCCGTCACCGCCACGACCTACCCTGTAGGCACCGAGCTGACATCGCTCTACACCATCAAGGAGGAGACGGGCATCATCCTCTCTTTCGACACTTACAACCCGCTGCTCCACTACTGGTCGCAGCCCTCGCAGGGTCACGGCAAAGGCTACGAGAGCGACTACGAGTTCACCTTCATCTCGGCATCGGCCGACTCGGTGGTGCTCCGCGGTAAGAAGCATGGCAACCTGCTGCGCATGTACCCGCTGAAGCAGGCTGCTGCCGACTATGTCAGCCAGGTGGCACAGATGCGCACCACGCTGAATGCCGTAACGCGCAAGCGGGCCGTCGTCGACGGGAAGGACATCCCCGTCACCATGACTGACAACCTGCTCACCTACCCAGTCAACACACAGAAGGCTTCATCAGCTGGAGGGGATTTGCAATCAGCTGGAGGGGATTTGCAATCCCCGACCAATAAGACCGTGCCCTTCGTCTACACTCCCGAAGGACTGCGCTTCTACGAACCCGTAACGATCAACGAAAGCACCGCCACCCAGCTGTTCTACGATAGCACCACCGGTGATCTTCGCTCCGAATCGGGAGCCATCACGCTGCCGACACCTACGGTGGCCGAGCGCTTTGCCGGCACCAAGACGCAGTGGTACTTCGGCTACGACCGCAAGAAGGGTGCTTCCGACATGTGCGACGAACTGCTGAACATCATCACCGAATGCGCCAAGCAGACTGCCGGCAGCTACGGTGAGGAGGTACGCGACATCTATCTCGGCGTCAACTTAGAGAATGCCGCCAACGACCCGCATCGCATGGTGCTCGGATGGCACACCCGTTTCAGCGGCATCGACCTCTACATCGGCTATGCCATCGGCATGGAGATGGCCGACTACCAGCGGCAGACGGTCAACATCATTCCGCAGGAGGGTGCCAACCTCTTCTACAACTACAGCTACTGGCAGCCCTTCGTCGACTTCGTCGGCTCGGGCAGTCCCTACCAGCTGCAGTTCGACAACGACGACAATCCCACCGAGGCAACGCTCACCAGCGAGCAAGACAGCAGCAAGTGGTTCAAATTAAAATTGAAAAATTAAAAATCAGAATAACGATAATAACGAAAATAACGAAATAACCAAAAACATAAAAAAAGAAAGGAAAGAGATTATGAAGAAAATTTTTACACTCTGCATCCTGGCCGCAATGGCCACAGCACCCGTAATGGCCCAAGAAGAAGAGGTCATCACACCGCCTGCCGACCTGCAGACGGAGACGTATGTCGCCATCCTCACCACTGGCGGCGACCAGACCTACTACCAGAATGTCAACATTGGCTTCTATGGCGAAAACGAGGTCTACATGCAGGGACTGGCCTACAACGGCGTCCCCGAAAGCTGGGTGAAGGGAACCTTGACCGACGGCATGTTCCTCAACATCCCGAAGTGCCTCTTAGGCTCGTTCCAGTATCTGGGCATGACCTACGAATACCGCTTCAACGGCACCACCTTCATCTACACACCGTCTACGGGACAGTTCTACGCCCCGGCAGGCTACAGCATCACCGGCGGCATCGGCTCTGAGGTGTACGCCACAGCAACGCTGAAGCCGCTCGTAGAGAAAGCCGCCGTACCGGCCACACCGACCATCAGCTTCGGACCGAGCATCAACGGCAGCACCTACGTTACGGAGATGACCATCCCCCTTGTAGATGTCGACGGCGACCCGCTGGTGAGCGACTTGCTCAGCTACATCTTCTACTACGAGAAGGATGGCGTGGTCTCTGAACTCACCTTCACCAAAGACCTGTACAAGAAGCTGACAGAGGATATGACGGAGATACCCTACAACTTCACCGACCGCTACGACATCGACAACTACGAGATCTGGATGAACCAGCCGAAGGAAGAGCTGGAGTCGTGGTCGAAGCTCGGTCTGCAAAGCATCTATCGTGGCGGCGGCGAGGAGAACCGTTCGGAGATAGCATGGTTCGATATGGCAGCCTACTTCGGACATGACGGCATCGATTACATCGCAACGCCCGACACCGACTGGTCAGGCCCCATCTTCAACCTCAACGGACAGCAACTGCAGCAGCCGCAGCGTGGCATCAACATCATCGGCGGCCACAAGGTTGTCGTAAAGTAAGAGCAAAAAAACAACTTAAAAAATAACGAACAAATGAACAAAAAACTATTTCAATCAGGCAAGAGCTTGCTCAGCAAGCTCTGCCTTACTTCCCTCCTGTTAATAGGAATGGGGAATACCGCATGGGCAGAAGAATTGACTGTAGATAAAGCAAGTGGTGGCGCAAACAACACTTACACTAATAACATATTCATAAATAGTTCGCTTTTAAACACCACGTTGATCCAAGGCGAATTTATCATCCCCAGTTCGAAACTTTCAGCTATGAAGGACAAGCAGATTACTAAGATGGCTTTTCAGCTAAATTCTGCAACTACCTCATGGGGTGAAGCCAAGTTTAAGGTATTTTTGAAAGAAGTAACTAATACCAGCTATGACAATCCACCCTCTCTTATAGGCGATGCAGATGCAAGTGTGGTTTACGAAGGTTCGCTCGACCCTACCAAGACCTCAATTGAAATCAATTTCACTTCACCATTTGAATACAGTGGCACTAAAAACCTGTTGATAGGAGTTTATTGTACGAAGACAGGAACAAACAGTAATGTTCAGTTCAAACTTTATAGGGACGACTATTCAACATACTACTCTGCATACACATCAAATGAAAGTGGTACTCTGACTCGAAGCTATTGGTGTCCAGTTACCACATTCACATATCAAGATGCAGTCGTAGAAACACCTCGCCTTTCCGTTAGCACAAGCAGCATCGCTTTTGGTTCTCTTCGTTCCAATGAAACAGAGACAGTGACCGTAACAAACACTGGTGTGGGGTCAATGGACGTGACCATCGACAATAACAACACCACAGACTTCACTGTATCTACAACAACATTGACAGGAATCGGCGAAGGCGAGTCGAAGACCTTCGATGTCACCTTCAACTACGATGCCGCAAACCTCGGAGAAAAGACGGCCAGCATCACTGTGACACCCAATTACGACGCTGCCGATGCCAAGACCATCGCCGTGACTGCAACAGCAGCCGACGCGAGTGTTTGGGAAGATTTCTCAGAAGGCGTTCCCTCAACCTGGTACAACGAAAACAACTCCTGGCTGAACTACGTCAGTGGTCTCAGCGGTTACGCCAGTCCTGGTTATAACTCCCAGCATATCCTGCGCACTCCGCGCCTCTATGCTGAAGAAGGGGAGGCTTTGGGCTTCGATGTGAAGATTGTGGGTAAATACAGCTCAAATGTTGTAACAGCCAGTTATTCTACCGACCGCGTAAACTGGTCTTCTCCCGTCACATACAGTGTTGACGGAACCTACTCCATCACAGCACCTGCTACCGGCTACTACTGGGTGAAGTTCACCGCCAGCCAAGCCGGTATCGACAACATGACAGGCTGGGCATTGGCTCCTGTCAGCCACGAGACCGTATTAGGCACAGCTACCATCCCGTCAACAGGAACAGTTCATGGTGATTACACAGCCAAAGTGGATGTTATGGAATTAGGTGGTTCAGATGAAGAAATCACCGCTGAACTCTATTTCGGCGAAACGAAAGTGACTGAAGAAACAATGACCATTGGTGGCAACCGCGACGTAACCGTCACTCTGACCTATCTGCCAACCGAGCCCTTCAGTGGCAACGTATATATCAAGGTATCGGGCGAGAATATCGGTACATTGGAGACTGCCCCTGTGGCCGTATCGATTACAGAAACCGAATACGTATTTGACGAGAATAGCGATACCCATCCTACTATCAGTAACAACAGCGTCGTTAAAGTAATTTACACAGCCCGAAAGGGATGGAATACTATCGTGATGCCCTTCTCTTTAACTAGTTCTCCCTCATATCTGAACACCATCTTCGGCGAGGGATGGAAGGCATACGCTTTCGATGGCTATAACAATGGAGAGCTGTCCTTTAAAGCTACCACTTATATAGCCACCACAACACCTGTCTTGGTGCATGCACCCAATGCAGAATCTCACCCCGAAGGCGTGTATCTGCAGAACGTCAGTGCTGGCAGCTACAACTGGAGCCACAATAATATCAACCAGACCATAAACGGTGCTACCTTCAGCGGAACCTTTGTTCCCAAGTCTTATGCTAACGGCGAAGACCCCTGGTACGGCTTGACACCAGACGGACAGATTCGCAAGGCTGGCAGCGGTGCTTCGGTGAAAGCCTTCCACGCTTACTTCACGGGAATCAGCGCACCGGCAAGCGGTGCTCGCCTCATCGTTATAGAGGACGATGGAGAGGCCACCAACCTGGGCTTCGTACAGATGGTAGACCCGGAGGCAAAGGGTGTCTACACACTGAGCGGACAAAAGGTAGAGTCGGCTGGCAAGGGCATCTACATTGTGAATGGAAAGAAAGTAGTCATCAAATAAAGAAGGAAAGGAACCATCGATATGAAAACAATGATAAAGAAACAATATCTGTCGCCCGCCACCAGCATCGAGGCAATCGACATGCAGCCTCTGATGGCTGGCTCGCTCGACCCCACCAAGGAAGAAACCTCAACTACCGTGAGCGACGAGGAGTGGAACGGTGAGTTCAGCTCCAACGGCGGGGGCTTCAGCATTTGGAACGACGAGGATGAATAAATTCGGATAACAATCGCTCTCTGAAAAGCAGGACTTTCCCTGCTTTGAGGTGCGGACCAAGCAGGATCCGCACCTTTTTTGTTTTTTCGTCTACGGAGTATAGGAGTAAAGGAGAATGGGTCATAACGACAATAGATGTCTGCTGAGCGGCTCAGGGATAGTCTCTGACCTGCTCAATGATAGTCTCTGACCTGCCCAGGGATAGTCTCTGACCTGCTCAGGGATATCTGTTGACATCGTCAGAGATGGTCTCTGACCAGCTCAGGGAACATCTGCGGCACCATTGCCGGCTAACTCTGCGAACAGCACAACATCCGCAGAAAATGTTTCGTCGAAAAAAATTCAACACCTCACCAAACTGCGCCAGATCGCCCTGTTTATCGGCCTTCCGGATGGTGAGGTGTTTCTTCATCACCTCACCACACACCCCACCAGAGACCCCACCAACCACCCATCAACACCCATCACCCATCACCCAACACCTGACACCCAGATGGTGAGGTGTCTGGTGAGGTGTCTGGTGGGGTGTTGCGTGAACACCTCACCATCCGAAACCCGCTGTAGCAAAGGCTTTTCGGGCATTTTGGTGAGGTGTTGGGGGCAACCCGCAGATTTTTTTGTCTACGGAGTAAAGGAGTCGAGGAGTATAATAGATTTCTGTGTATCTCTGTGTGACAAAAGAAAAACTCCCCTGCTCCTATACTCCGCAGAATAATTCTTCTTGC
>CAMORS010000036.1 GCA_946624005.1 uncultured Prevotella sp.
AGGTAGTTATTGTTGGCATTGATGGCAGCACCATTATTGTTTGCTGGCCTTATATAATTATTTTCACTATAGTACCACAAACACGTAGCTGGGTTAAAAGTTGTAGTGGCCGTGGCATTGACGGCCGTACCTGCTGTGTTATGGGTCAGATAATAATTCCCATTCATGATGACAGCCTGTGCCCATGCCCCGGTGCTTCCGAGGAAGAGAAGCAGGAGCACGGCGGTGTTGAGGAGTAGGGTGTGGAATTGGTTCCACTTCGTATATCGTTTGTTCATATCGTGAATCATAATTTCCTTGTTGCTTTATTTCTTCACACTCAGCTTTTCGTTTTGACCGTTAGAACTGCTAACCAGATAGATGCCTGAGTGGTCGACGGGGGTCTGAATCTTCTCGCCTGGGTTGATGACGAAGGTTCTCAGCAGCGTTCCGGCAACGCTGAAGATGTGGACATTGGCTGTCGACGGCAGTGACGACTCGACAATGATGCGTCCCTTCTTGGCGAAGATGTTGAGGCTGCCGACGGTGTCGGCCGACTGGTTCTCCTCGTCGCCGCCGAACGTAGAGCTCATGCTGTTGAAGGCGATGAAGCGCGGAGCGCCGGCGGATGCCACAGAGGTGAAGTAGGGACGGAAGGGAACGGGTGTTACCTCCGTTGTCTGCTCCTCGTAGGCACTGCCATCGCCGTTGAGCTGGTAGCTGCCTGCGGCAACCGGTTTGCTCATGTAGTTGGGACGGAAGGTGTAGTCACCCTTGATGCCCTCGGTGGTCACGGTCTTGGTGACGGCCTTGCTGAGGAGTTCGTCGTCGCTGACCGTGATGGTGATGGCGGGCGCTGAGGCAAACGTTACGGTTTGCTTGCTCAGCTGGGCAATGTCCTGCTTGGTGTTGTGGGCCTTGAAGTCGCCCTTGAGGTCGAACTCGTAGAACGTGGGGCCGGGGAAGCCGATGAGGTACGGCGTGCCAACGTTGCTGTAGGGGTAGTCGCTGTAGGTGTGTGACGTAGCGTAGTAGCCCTGCTGGTAGGTGTCGTTGTTCCTGTCGAGGCGGTCGTCGCCGGAGTACTGATAGTAGTAGTCCCAGAGGAAGGTGTTGTTATATACCTTTTCGTTGGCACCGGCCTCGGGCAGGTTGAACTCGGCGGTGTAGAGTCCGCTGATGGCCTGGTTTTCGTCGTCCTTGGCCTGCTGCAGGTTGCCGTTGAACTCGCGCAGCCAGTACTCGTGGCCCGTGGTGCTGCCCGTGTAGAAGTGGGTCAGCTCACCCTTGGTCTGCGTGGTGACGAGCTCGGCGGAGAAGGGAATGCTGATGCCTTCCCATCCCTTGTCGTAGGTGGCGAAGAGGTCGGGTGTGCGCTGATACCACATGCGCTTGCCAGAGGCGAAGGTGTAGGCCATGGGTGCGTTGAACTCTTGCTTGTCGACGAGCAGGTGGTCGGTCTGGGCAGTGTAGTCGGTACCGTTCTTCACGACGACGTGGCCGTAGATGGCACCCGTTTCCTGCACGGCAACGGTGCGGTAGGTTTCGGGTTGGCCTTCGCTGTATGCCGGGTCGATAAGGGCCGCCGTGACGGCGTTGTAGGTCTTGGTCTCGGCCGCGGTGGCACCGTCGGCATTCGACGGGGTGTAGACGAGCAGGTTCTTCGTCAGGTCGACATTACGGAAGAGGCTGAGGCCGTCGTTGTCGAGCATGGGCGGGAAGAAGAGGCCGTTGGTCTGCAGGCCTTGCTTATAGTCGCTGTTGCTGCCCGTGACATCGCCATTGCCGCCGGTGAAGTCGATGGCCGTCATGTGGGGATAAGCTTCGTGAGTTTTGTCGGCCGACTCCGCTGCGAATACGGCATAGGGGTTGTAGTAGGCCGTGCTCATCTCCTTGCTCTGGAAGTAGGCCGGTGCGCGGTAGACACGGTTGATGCTTGCCGAAGTGGTGGCCAGGCGGCCGCCTTCCTTATTGATGTGCGACGGCAGGTCCTGATGCGGGCGTGCGGCAACGTGTCCGTAGGTGAGCGTCTGTCCGAAGAAGATGTAGTCGTCGGGCCAGATGGGGTAGTACTGGGTGCCCTTTTCGAGGTCTTCGTAGAGACGGACATCGGTGCTGGAAGGTATGGAACCGCCGGCATAGATGAAGTCGCCATCGGCGAAGCGATTCTCGACGTAGCCGTACTCGCTGGTTGCTGAGCCGAGCGGGTAGTAGGCATAGGAGTCTTCGTAGTAAGCCGTAGCGGGCTCGGTTGCCATGACGCCGCCATCGGTGGGGAAGTACTTGTAGGCCGTGCCCGAGGTGAGGTTGTGGTCGTAGAACCGCTTGTTGAGGTAGAAGCCGTTGAGGTTGTAGGTCACCTCGCCGTTGTAGAATGCCTTTTCGCTCATTGCCCGTGGGGTGCCCGTGGTGTTCATCTTCGTCGTGAGTTCAGCGGTGGGCGTGTAGACATTGGTGACGGGGTAGTAGCAGTTGACAACCTGGTAGGGGTTGCTCGGGTTATCACGTGTGGGTGTGCCAAGCACGGGGCAGATGCCATCGTCCATCGTCGTGGCGGTGCTCTTCGTCCAGCAGTTCTCGATGTAGCCGTCGCCCGTGTCGGCAATACCTGCCGAGGTGAACGTACCGGTGACTCCGAGGTTGTAGACCTGTCCGCAGAGGTGACCGAAGAGTGAATTCGTGAGGTCGCTCACGGTGTATCCGTCGCCGTGGAGGGTTCCTTCGAAGCATTCGCCGCTGCCGTTGGCAATAGGAATCCAGTCATTGAGATACTCCTTCGGTGCGACGTTGCCCTTGAGGAAGAATTCGAGATTCCTTGCGTTGCCAATCTGTTCGGCATCCACGCCGTTGTGGCCATCCAGTGTGCCGCCGGAGATGGGTATGGGATTACCCTCGATGTCGAATTCGGCCTGGTGCTGGGTGAGGTCGAAGAGGTCCTTCAGCAGGTCGAGCTTGCTCTTGTTGGCATCGGTGGCGGCGCGTCCGTCGATGTAAATCTTGGGATCGCGCTTCACTTCCTTGTTGTCGATGAACATGTGGTTCTCGGTGTCGCTCATCACGGCATCGATGTCGTGGTAGTTGGCCACGGCGAACTGCACAGCATTGGAATAGGTCTTGCCCAGGTAGGTCTTGGTGTAGTACGATACCCAGTAGCCATCCTGATACCAGTACATCGGAGTGGAGTTGTTAGCGTAGGGCTGACCGTTGGTGTGCTTCTCGGCATCCTTCTGGTTGCTGAAGATTTCCCATCCACCACCAAGGATTTCGAAGGCTCCCGGTGTCACGCTGGGCACCTTGAGGCCGACCGTCGTGCCGGGAAGGACGATAGAGGGCTCGGAGAGGTCGCCAATCTGGGGCACACCACTCTTGAAGTTGATGTGGATGTTGACGATGTGGCGCTCGGTGATTTGCTCAATATGCTTGTTCGTTTCGTCGCTCTCCTCATACTCATACTTCATGATTACGGTGATGATTCTACCCTTGGAGAGGTCGAAGATGTCGGATTCACGTGACACATAGAGCGTGCTGGTCTCAACGGGTGCTACACCCTGGATGGTGAAGTTCGTCTGGAAGTTGGGCAGCTTTGCGTAGTTATCGGCATCAATAACGGTACCAAGCGCCACGTTGTCGTTGTTAGCGTAGTTGTTGCCGTTGATGTCGCTGAAGGACTGTCCTTCGCCGTGCTCGTTCACCTGATAGAACTCACGGCAGAAGTAATAGGTCTTGCCGGATCCGGCCTGTGCGTCGGTGAAGGGGATGGCCTGTACGTTCAGCTTCTGGCTTTCGTCAAGGCTGTTGTAGAACTCTCTCGACACGGTGTTACCTACCGAATAGTAGATATCGCCACGGGCAAAGCCCACCTTGACGACGTAGTAGGTGCCGGGGGTCTCGACGAGTATGGGCGAGAAGTGGTACTGCTCATTGGGGATGGACTCATACTCTTCGCGTGTGAGCTCTTCGTTAGTGGTGTAGCGGAAGTTGGTGCCCGTCTTGTTCGTGAATGTCAGGTCTTCTGTGCCAGTGTATAAGGCGGTATAGTCGATGCTCTGCTTCTCGCCATAGAGACGTGCCACGCCGTTCTCGCTATCGTAGTAGCCAATGGCATCCTGATAGAGCGAGTCGACGAGGACATCGAAGGCGTCGTAGGTGAAGGTGAAGTTCTGACGGTCTTCTGCGCTGAGGGCGCACCATGCGTCGAGGGCACGATAGTTGTGCCCCACGTCGTAGTAGTTGCCACCGTATTTACCCGACGAGGTGCAGTACCAAGCATCATCGAAGTAAGATTCAACCTCAAGCTCGGTGAATTTATCTGCGTAGTCGGTCTTTATCTTGTTGATGCTGTCGATGGGCATCAGCTCACCTTGGTAGATAAACTTGCCGAGACCGAGTTCCATGGTGTTGGTGCAAACGTAGGCCTCCTTCAGTTTGCTGCTGATGGCCGTCCATGTGGCGTCGTCATAGTTGCCCTTGGCCACAGCAACACCCGGATAGAGGTGAATGCTGCCCTGGTTAATCTCCTGTATTGCCACATAGGCGCGTTCAACGGTTGCCTGGTCCTGGGTGGGCTTATTTACGCCTAAGGTCTCGTATGTACGGTGGATTGACCCTGGAATGATGTCGTCAGCCGTGTAGTTGCGCTGTCCATATACGCCGGATTGTTTCGGGGTATAGGTGGGTGATTCAACATAGGTGTCCTTCTCCGATGTGCTCAGTCCCTCATACGTCTTGTTGTTAATCTTGTTGATACCGCTTTCGTGCGTGTAGTAGTTGTCCCAGATGTTGGGGTTGTTCATGTCGAAGGACAAGATGTAGCCTTTCATGTGCGACATGTTGTTCGACGAACGGAACACCTCGGTAATGTGGACGTTAGTCTCACGTGATACGTGGTAGACGCTGTCGTTGTTGGCAAGGAAGTCGTCGTATTCCTCCTTCAGCATGGTGTATCCCTTAGGATAGGTTACATCGCCAATCTTGCACTCTGCCACGGTGGTGTAGGTCTCGCTCACAAACTTCATCTGGTCGGCATCGCTGAGCTGCATCCAATCCCAGTAGCTGATGGTGTCGTTGATGTGGTAGGTGATGTTGTTGACGAGCATGGTCTCATTGGGCTCCAGCTTGGTCTTGCTCTCACCGCTTACCGTCTTATAGTAAGCATAGAGGTTGGGCTGGACGTGCTCAATGGAAATCTTGCCATGAGAGGCGGCCGTGATGGTGAGGGGGATGTTCACCGTCTCGCGATAGGGGTTGGCAGAACCCGTGTAGGCCGAGATGTATTGGTCGTAGACATAGATGCTACCCTTGATGTACCAATAGTGTGCGGGTGCAGCGTCCTCGCCCTGATATTTTCCGGCAGTGGGGTAGCAGTCGTCGACAATTTGCTTTGCACTGTGGATGAAGTTACCCGAGGTCTCAAACTGCTTGAGCGTCGTGTCGTAGGAGTAGGACTTATTGGTGCATGCGCCAGTGTTGTAGGGCGAAAGGATGGTTTGCGTGAGGCCTGTATCGTGTCTTGTGCCATGTTCGTTCTTTGCATAGACATAGCCACCACCCAGACCGGTCATGACGTTGATAAGGTCGAGCTCAACCACACCGGTGATGAGGCCCCAGTCTTTTTGTGTGGGCGTGCTTCTCTCGGTGGTCAGTTCCAGGAACACACCTGATGCCAGAGCGACCTTGTTGGGAGATTTACCATTGTTGCGCTTGCGCTCATTGAAATGATCCGCCTTCCATTCGTAATAGGTCTGGCCGGGGACGTCGGGTTCGTAGGTCTTTGCATCGTTACCTGTGATTCGGACATCGTCGAAATTCACGTCGCTGGTTAGCGCACCCATGAAGTTCACGATGTTGTAGATACCGAAGTAGTTGCCGTGGGAGGCGGCGTCGCCAGTGTCACCGGCGGGTGATACTACTTGGTTGAGTGATACCTCGCCCACACGGTTGATGGTGTAGTTGGTGTAGTCGACGGTTTCGGGCACGCGGTCCTGTGCACCCTGCAATACCATGCGGCTACCGAATACACCCACGAAGTCGGCACGCTGGATGGTGTTCAGCAGTCGGCCGGCATAGATGGAGCAGAAACCGGCTTCCACCCAGCAACTCTGATATGCAGTGCCAACCCATACCGTCTCGTACTCTTCCTCTGAGATGGAGGCGTTTACGGCGTATGAGTAGGTCTTGCCATTGATGGTTACTTCGTTGATGGGTGTCACACATTTATATTTCAGCTCGAAGTATGCCCTTTCACGGTCGGAGAGGTTGTAGTACTCCTCGAGGGTGATGTTGTCGGACATGCCATAGTAGTCGGTGCCGAAGTTCGAAATGTTCAGTTCGCGGTAGCCGTCGACGAACGTCAGGTTACCGTCGCCATACAGTCCTCCGATGTGTTCGGTTCCCACCGTGATGAGGTCGCGGTTGTAAAGGTCAAAGATGGTGGCCGTGGCGTTGCCATATACCGTGCTGGCGTTGGCATACACCTGGTCGCTACCCGTTGATACGTTACCTCCGGCGAAGATGGCGTTGCGGATGATGATACCGTCGAGGTCCAGATTCGCCCATCTGCTGTCGTCGTTCTTATTCTTAAAGGTGTTCAGGTAGGCAGCAGGCAGATAGTCGCCGGTGGTGTATTGCTTACCATCGTATTCATAGGTTGCGTCGCCGGTAATCAGACACCAAGGCTCAACAACCACGCGGCAGTCCTCGGTAAGAATCTTTTCTTTACCTTCAAGTATGAACGAGCCGCTGTTGGTTCCGGTTGTGTGGCGGTAATAATATCCATTGTCGACGTTGTCGTTCTTGGTGCCGGACTTCATTCCGGATGCGCTGTAGACATAACCTACGTCGCCACCGCCGAACACGTTGCCGTAGCCCTTGGACGTGCCTTCGACCGTTCCTACTTCGCCACCATAGACGTTTACGTCGGTGGAGCCGAAGACATAACCCTTGGAGCTCAGGTCCATTGTGGCTTTCTCCGCGTCGGTCATATAACCTTCGCCACCCCAGTTGTCGTAGCCTCGGCCACCGCCGAAGACGTTACGCATGACGTGGCCCTTATAGAGCGCAACATGAGTGGAGCCGCCTTTGTAGATTTTGGCCTTGTCGTTGGTCATGATGCCGTCGGGCTTGCCGTCACCCACGGTACCGCGACCGATAGAGCCAATCTCGCCGCCGCCATAGATGCTACCGCGCACTACGCCGCCATACATGGCGACATTCGAGAAGTCGACACTACCGTTGGCCACATATCCGCCTCCGAATACGTTACCACTCTCGTCGAGCAGGTTGTCGCCTGCGGCAGCATCATCGAGCTGCTCGTGATAGTCGCTGGCATTGAATGTGTTGGGGTCGGTGCCCTGGTAGTTAAAGCCGATGTAACCGTTGTTGATCGTTACGTTGGCCGTTCCATATACAGTACCGCCTTCGCCTCCGCCATAGACACTGCGCTTGATGGCAGGTATGCCGTCGATATAGCTTGTGCCGTCGATTTTACCGATTACGACATGGGTCTCGCCCATGATATCCTCGGCGGTGCTTGTGGTGCTGGGGTCATGGGCGCCCGTGCCACCACGCCATCCGCTTCCGTATACATTTCTCACCGTACCGCCTTCAATATAGGCGTTAGACGTGGCGATGAAGTTCTTTGCAGCGAACAGGTCTTTCACGTCACCGCTGGTACCTGAAGCGTAGATGTCTTTTCCAACGGTTCCGCCAA
The DNA here is from genome assembly GCA_946624005.1 of uncultured Prevotella sp. Taxonomy (GTDB): domain Bacteria; phylum Bacteroidota; class Bacteroidia; order Bacteroidales; family Bacteroidaceae; genus Prevotella. The sequence continues at coordinate 7,688 of CAMORS010000036.1, forward strand.
GCAGGTCGATGTAGGCCGTACCGCTGACAACAGCGTCGGCTCCCAAACCTCCGCCATAGCCATATTCACCTACGGTAGCACCATTGTAGATGTGCACGTTGGCATTGTATTTCTTGCCGTCGAGCTTTACTGCCTTGGCAAGGACATTCTCAAGGCCGTTGTCGGTGTAGCCGGGAGGCATGTCGGTGTGGACGGTCGGGCCAGTCGGGCCAGTCGTCTTCCATTTGGCGACGCTTTCTACGTTCAGCACCTTTCCGGCACGTCCACCTCCATATACTTCATATATTAAGGAACCCTTTTCGAGGTTCACCTCGGTGTACTGCGACCAGGTGTCGGAACCCTGTCCGGCGCCGAAGACTGTAACTTGTCTGTTCTTTGAGATATCGGAATATGCCGTTGTATAGATGTTAACCTGTCCGTAGAATGTGCGGCGTGCATTGTTGTTACCGCCATAGATGGAGCCACCACGCACCTGAGCCTGGGGGCTGCGATAGTTGATGATGGCCTCGTAGGCATCACAGGGGCGGGTGTTATTCTTACCGTAACCGCCAGCGAAGAGGGCTTTGGCGTTGATGGTGGAGTTGCCCGGAACATTGACAACGGTGCGACGGGTGAATCCTTCGTTGAAGCTGGCACCATAGACATTGCCAATTTCACCGCGGAACAGGTCGATGACAGCCGATACGGCTTCGGGGTTGGCGTTGGCCACCGCTGGAGATACGCCCATGCCCAGTCCGCCATAAGCGCCGGAACCAAACACGGCCATGTCCTCAAAGGTTGAGATTTCCTGTGGAATATCAATCAGCACGTAGCTGTGTACCTGCATGGAGTCCATGCCCACCTCTTCGGAGATACCTTGACATGCGCCGTAGACTTGGGCGACAGCGTTGTACTGGTTACTGGTGATAACAGGCCGGAAGTTTACGAAAGCATTGTTCAGACGAGGCTTGGTGAACCCAGGCTTGCAGAGTCCGTTGTCGTAGGTGTAGTCCTCAAACACACGGTCAGAATAGTCATAGGCGCCATAGCTCCCACCAAAGATGTTTTCGATGTGTCCTTGCTGGTACTCGATATAGGCGCTGGCCTGCACGACGCGCTTCTTTTCGTTCACGATGTCGCCATAGATGCTGTCGCGAATGCCTGCAACATCCTCACGTACTCGTTCGGTGAAGTCACCGCTACCCTTAATCTCACCACCCAGGTCGTTACCGCCATAGATGTGCTCGCGAACATAGGGGAAGCCAGCTACGCCGTTAGCGTTCAGGCCGACGTATGTTTTGGTGTGTCCGTATATGTCGGCATTACATGAGCCTCCGAATGAGTTGTAGATTTGGCCATTGCCAAGGTAGACGTTGGTATTGCCGGCGATGGGAGCCTCGAAGGAACCGGCATAGAGGAACTCAGAGGCCGCAAGGTTTTTGTCATCTTCGGTAGGATTGGAACTTCTGGGCTTACCGGTTACCGTACCGTTAAGGTTTACATAGGTACTGTAGCGCTCGTCGTAGGTCAGCGTGCCATTGTCGGTCTTACCGATGGGACCATGTTCGCCACCACCAAATATCTGGAAGGCATAGCCCTTGTTCAGGTTCACCGTAGCGCTACCCCATACTTCGGACTCTTCTCCGTAGCCGCCACCAAAGACGTTCAGGCCCTCGCCGAACACGTCCATACCCTGCTCGTCAACCAGCACGCCAGAGTTGCGCTGGAGGATTTTGTAGTTTCCGTCTCCGTCGACTTTGGCTTCACCCGTTGTTAACACCTCGGTGATGTCAAAGATTTCCATACGTTCATTGATGGAGCTGTTGATGTTGATGACGACGTTACCCTCGATGTGTCCTGAGTTGTAGCAGCCACCATAGACGTTACCACCTTCCAGGCGACGGTTGATGTCGTCTTCGGTGCTTACGCCACCGCTGGGCAGTGTGGTCGGGGCGGGAACTGCTTTGCCAGTTCTGACGTCGACGGTGTTCCACTCCAGCATTCGGCTTGTTCCATTATAGACATACTGTACGTCGCCGTTGGCGTCGAGGATGGGATCATAGTTCGCGTCTCGCTCAATCTGCCAGCGTTTGGGCAGGATGTGCGGGCCCTCGAGGTTGATTACCAGTTTGTCGGCAATGGGTCCGGCATCGACTGCGCCAGAGGTATTCAGCACGCCGCCCTTGAACGCGGCGTTGTATGCGCTCGCTGGAACATTGGCGTTGTTGCAGCCGCCCACGAGCTTGTCGAAGATATATATCTTGTGCTTGAAGTTGAGGTTGGTGCAGCCGTCGGTGATGACGCTACCCACGTTACCTCCGCAGTAGAAGTCACCAAAGTAGGCGGTGTAGTCGTCGTAGGTGTCAGGGTCGCCATTGTTCACGTCGTCGAACACGATGGAGGGGATGAGCTTCATGGCGCAGCCTTCCATGTACTTGGCGAAGACTTCGGCATCCGTCAGCGATAGTGTGCTGAAGTCGTGCTCGGTCTTGTCGGCAGCATAGACGTTACCCGCATAGCGTGCCAGCACGCCGTTCTCGGTTGCGTCAACCATGTTCTCACCATTGTTGCCCAGGAATACGCGGTCGGCAATTACATTAGAACCAATCTTCAGCTCGGCCGTGGGGTTCTCCTTCTTACTGCTCATGGCGGCACTGTTACCACCGATGTATACAGACTTTCCGATGACCGTGGGATGCTCGGGGTCGGAACTGTAGATACGCATGCTAATCTGCTCGGCATTGGGGCGCAGTACATTGAGCGCCTCTACGGACTTGAGCTTTTCGGAAGTTGCCGTAATGCCGTCGTTGGCGAGCACCTCGTCGGGGTTGTAATAGAAGTCGCCCCAGATGAGGTCGTTCTTCAGTTCGGGGTTGTCGGTGTAGGAGTAAGAACCGTTACCGCCGCCATACAGGTCACCGCTGATGCTGGTGTATACGCCGACGGCATTTCCGCCGTAGACGTTGCCGGAGATATCGTTTCCGCCGTAGACATTGGTAATCGTACCGCCGCGCACCAACAGGTGGGCAGAATAGCCTTTGGGGAAGTGGTAGCCGGGCAGCGTCAGCTGGTTGGGGTCGACATCCTCTCCGCCTGCAGTCAGGGGGCGCACGTCGGCTTTTCGGCATCCGCCATAGACATTGTCGACCACAATTTTGGAGTCTGCCATAATCTCGAGCAGAATACCCGTGGGAGCGGTCATACGGCCTTCGTTACCGCCGCTGTAGAGGTTGTGTATGTTACCTTTGGCCAGGTTCCAGAGGGGACGGATGGCCATGTCGGCCTGGTTGTTACCTCCGAAGACGTGTATGAACTGTCGGTCGTTGGTGAAGGTTGCCAGGTTGATACCCATCGACAGCAGACGCAGGTCGACAGGATTGTTGAGGTCGGCCGTTGTCAGGTCCTCAAATTTCGTGTACGACTTCACGTCGAGGGCGTCAGTCTCGGTTGTAATCTCGCTGGTGTTGTTGATGCTGATGACGGCTCGGCTGGTAACCGTGGCCGCATTACCTCCGGCATAGGCGTAGCCGTAGGTACCGCCGTTAATCTGCAGATAGGTCTTTCCCAGCTCAGGCTTGGGCAGTTCGGTGTCCGAAGTCGCAAAGGGTGTATGATCATCGCTGAAATGGCTTACCTTAAAGATGTTGTAGCCGGTTATTACGTCTTCGTCGTTCTTTATGGGTTCATAGGTGTAGGCACCGTTGCCTCCGCCGAACATTTGTCCGATGAAGATGTGGTGGCCTCCCGTTTCAGCCGTTGTGTGGATGAAGGTCTGGAAGGTTTTGTCGACGGTCGTGACCTCAGGGTTTTCTATACGTACTTCGTCAGCATCGCCGAGTTTGCTGCCGATAGTTCCAGAGATATCGTTTCCGCCAAATACGAAGTTGGCTGTGATGTCGTGTAACTGGTTGGCACCGTCCACGTTGACGAGTGTACTCTTACCGACGTCTGCCATTCGTGCACCGCCGAACACACCGCCATAGATGTTACCGCCGCGCAGGGTTACCGTGGTTTTTCCGTCAAGGTCGCCCTTGTTACCGCCGCCATAGATGTCGCCTCCATTAATCGTAAAGCTGCGTCCCGAGGCTCCGCGGTCTTTTGCCACGAGACTTCCGATGGTACCGTCGTTGACCACCACATTGGCGTCACCATTCACCTTTCCTACTTCTCCTCCGCCAAAGACACTTCCACCGATGGTGATTTGTGCTACGCTAATTGTTATATTGAGAATGAAAAGTGTTAACGTCAGAACACGCCGCATTCCGCATGACAACTTGCGTTCCCTGCGGAGTGGTGTGTAAATATGCAAACAATATTCTTTCATCTTTCTATGTCTATTCTATGATTTCAAAATTCGGGACGTCGACGTCTTCGCCCGACAGGGAATACAGATAGGTGGGGCTGACCAGAATGTTGTAGGTCTTTTCCTGGCCGGGGGTCATGGCAGACGTCGGGGTGAACATATTCTCGGCGGTCTGGTTTTCCCTGATGAGATTGCCCTTCCGGTCGTACACATCATAGTGGGTAATCAGCTTGAACTTGTGGATTGACCCGGGTGCAAAGCAGGCGCGGAATGGTTTTGGTGTTGTTGTCAGCACCAGGGGTTCGTCCGTGGTGTCGATTAGCGTGGCCGGATTGTCGGGGGTGCCGGTTGAAGCTGTGGTAACAACAATAGAGCCGCCATTGACTGCTGCCAGCGGGTTGCCGTTGCTGGCAACCAGGGTTATTGTGGCATCTACGGTCTTCACCGTATTGTCGCCGTCGGCGGGGTACAACTCCAGCTTCTTTACTTTTATGGTGCGCAGTTTGCTATATTCTGCGTCAACGCTCATTCTGAAGTGCAGGCTGCAAAAGATGTGGTCGGCCAGCAGGTAGGCGAATGTCTCAGTTTTGCCGGCTTCCACGTCGATGTCGAACTTTCCCAGTCGGGTGTTCATGGCGAGGGCATCGTCGGTGATGGCTTTCGAGGCATCGTCGGCACCCCGCACGCCCACAAGTACGCAAAGGTCGTTGGGCGTAATGGCATCAATTCCGTTCAGGGTGAGCACCGCGCCCTTGCTGTAGTCGTTGTTGTAGGGGGTGATGCTTATCGAATTGATGTCTTCTTTGGGCATAACGCCATAGAGATAGTATTTCCCGATTCCATCTACCTGAACGTTTGTCGTCCAGCTGCGCACGATGGGGTCGGAACCCGTATCCGTGTATTTGAACAGTCCCATAGCGGGCGTTTCATTGCCGGCCTTTGCCAGGTAGCCTTGAATCTGGGCATACGCAGGCAGTCCTGCGGCATACATGTCGGAATAGGTGACGAAGCCTTCGGGCAGGGCTCGTGTCTGCTGGTCGTCGACGTCGGAGAAGTTCTGCTGCCCCAGCACGAGGTGTACTCGATGCTGCTGCAGGTCTGTGCGGGTATCTTCCTCGGAGCAAGATGCCAGCATGAGGGCTGCCGCCACTATCACGAATCTTCCTATGTTATGTCCAATATGCTTCATCTTTCTTTCGTCAAAAAACTGTTCACTTCTTACCAGTTGTAAACCGCGTGGTTCTCTGGTGCGTCATCACTTGTCCAATCCCGGATGCCGATGTCCACCACGTTGATGGTGTAGATTTGTCCTCCTTCAAACAGGATAAGCACGGTCCACGAGTGGTTGCGCGTGAAGTCGCCGGCTTTGTTTAGTTCGAAGACGGCCTGTCGGTCGGCGGCCGCTCTTTCGTCATCGGAAGCCACGCGATAGGAAATCATGCCTTGGATTCTCTTGTCGGTCTCGCGCAGGTAGGTAACGCCAAACGGTATCAGCTCTTGTGGGGTCTTGTTAATGGCGTTTTCGATGGCCGTATTGTATGCTTCGACGGTGCCGTACGTGCTCTCGTTGTAGAGCCATCTTGTCGGGGTCTCGTCGATGGGGATTCTGCTAATGCCTTCGCCTGTGATGCTGCCGAACTTTATCACCTCCTCTTCATAGTCACCCGGAACGATGTGGATGCGGCTGGCGCCAAGCGGGTAGGTGGGGTTGATGCTGTAGTCGTATGGTTCGGTCAGCATCAGATGCTCTTGCGCTGAAATCTGGTTGGTGTTCAACTCGATGCTGGTGATGGCCGTCAGCTGCTTGTCCTTGTCCTCGGGGTCGTGGGCACGGCAGAGCAGGAAGCGCACTTTCGACACTGCGCGAACCAGTCTCACGGTGGCCATCTGGTCTTCGTTGACGATTCGCAGGGCGGGGAAGGATCCTTCTACGCCCTTGTCTCTCAGCACGCCCGACATGGGAAGTCCGTCTTCGGGTATCTCCTGAATGGGTGCTCCGGCTGTCTGGCCGAAGAATTTACCCTCCAGCACGGCGGCCTCCAGTTCGGTCCGGGTTGTTTTCCGGTTGAAGACGTGTCCGGTGTTCGCTTCTGCCACGTTGGCGATGGCAAAGACATCCACATTCTCGGGGGCGTCGGCAAATTGGGGGCTCACTACGACGCGGAAGGTCGAAGAATTGCCTCCGTCGAAATCTACGTCCTTTTCATCCAGATAGCCCACCAGATCGCCGGAGTTGTGCTTATATACCCACAGCTGCAGGCGATGTACGGCGTTTTCCTCTTCGGGCGATGCGGCTTGGTATCCTACATCTGAGCGTGTGACAATGGGCTTGCTGGGGCTATATACGTAGATGGTCAGGTAGCAATCGTCGAAGTTGCCGCCTTTCTCCTCATGGCTGCATGCCGTCAGTAGCAGCAGCGTAAGCCATAAGCCCATTATCCGTGTCAATATATCTCTCTTCAATTTTCTGTCCTCAGTTATTCATTCCCGATTTATTTCAGCACTACACCAGAGTTGGTGGCTTGTATCCAGTCGGTGGTGAGTTGCACACCCAGTTCCAGTCTGGCATCCATCAGGTCGGGCACCACGTTGTATGCCTTGGCAAGTGATTTCACCTGCATGTCTGTCTGGGTGATATAGTCTTTTGTGAATACTCGATTCTCAAAGTCCTCGGTTCTTGTGTCGGGGCGGGCCACAGTGCCCACCAAGTAGAACTTCGTGCCTCTGTACACGATGCCATTCAGTCCCATGAAGTCGGTGTCGCTGTTGTTTTCGAACTCAAGTGCCAGTCGGATGGGCGTATCGGTCTCTTTGCTCTGGAATGTCAGCGTGAAGAAGTCGGTCGATGGTGTTGTCGACAGTTTTATGGCTGGCAGGTCGTGGTCGTAGATGAAGTACTCCGTCAGGTCGTCGTTGTCAGGTTCGAAGTTGAAGCGCTGTGCATACTGTCCGCCGATGATGATGCCCGTCAGGGGGAAGGTGTTGGCACCAACGGTGATTATCTGACCGATGGAGTCTTCCAGCGTACTGCTCATGGCGCGCACTCTGGCCTGCAAGCAGCCCACGGCATAGCTTATGGGCTCGATGATGACTGCAGCCTGCGTGTTGCTTGTCACCGCGGCTTCTTTGTGTTCGTACAGATTCTTCACCTCTTCCCAAGTCTTGCCCAAATATTGATTGTTCGTCACCGGCTTATTGGAAGTGTTTATCTGGCTGTTGGCGTAGTAGTACAGCTCGGCCGGGTACACGATGCGGTCAATTCTGTTGATGTTGGCAACCGTGGTTGTCAGGGTCTGGGGTTCGAATTCCTTGCTCGTTGTGTTCCATCGGACAACGGCAGCGCCGTCGGGCAGGCCGATGCTTGCGGGGTAGTCAACCCCGTCGGCGTAGTTGGCCGCAATCTTGGCTTCCACGTCGCCGATGGCATCCAGGATGGCGGTCTTCATGTCGCTTGCCGGCTGTTTCTCCACACCGTTCTTCAACTCCTTGACGAAAGCTTTCACGTTCTTGTAGGAACCTGCCATCAGTTTCCCCTCGTTGATGAAGATCTCGTAGAGCAACTTTAGGTTAGCGTCGCTCGTTGCTGCCCAGGCTTGACCGTCAACGGCGACCTTGGCGATGTCCGTCATGTAGTTGGCAAGGGCGGTGGCGCCGGCGGGCACGCTTGTGCTGCCATATATGGGTTCGGGCGAGAACTTGATGTCCGATGTCTTTATGCGGTCCTTGTCGAAAGCTGTCGTCACGATAGAGCCGTTACGGTACTTTTGTTCTTCTGGCACGGCACGGGCGTAGCACAGGAACGAAGCGGTGCCTGGGGCCACGTAGTAACTGCCTCCGTGATAGTAGTAGCTGCTGGTCGCAACGTAGGGAACCGAACTGATGCGTGCCAGCGTCGGGTCGTCGGTGGCAAGTATTTCTCGCTGTACGGTGTAGGGGATGGCATACAGGTCCTGGATACCGCGATAGCCGGTACCGTCCAGCTGTATCATGTCCCTTACCATACGTGTCACGTTCTCGTTTTGATGCGTCGTGGAAACGGTCATGGCCAGATTTATCCTCACGTCATCGTCTTCCCATCCCTCTTGTTCGGCACAAGCAGAGGGCAGCATTACTGCAATGACAATACAGAGGCATAGATAGAACCAATCTTCTCCATGCCTTAGTATTGTTTTATAATTGTTGCTCCTCATATATGCCTTGTTAGAGTTATCTCTGGTTTTCTGTTTTTGGCGCATGCCAAAGGTGTTGTCGCTTTATTATTCCTTTTTTATTAAAATCCCCCTGTCCCTTGCCGTTGGGGTTAATCCCTTAGGAAGGGACAGGGGGGGATATGTTGTATCAGATTAGATACTGGGATTCAGGATCAGACCTTCCTGCCACTCGAGGTTGACAGAGGTACCGAGCTCGATGCCGGGGCTCGACAGGTCGGGCAGACCGTTGGTGGCGTTACCCAGACCCTGGTTCACGTTAGGATTGTCGGGATAGTTGCCATCCTTGTCGGGGAGAATGGGCAGGTCAACCAGGCCGTCGCCGTCAGTATCCCAACCGGGACCACCCTTAGAGGGATCGGTGATGATGGTGTCGTCGTTACCATCGCCGTCGATGTCATAGGGATCCAAGGTGCCGTCGTTGTTCGTGTCTACGCCGATGGGGTTGCCTTCAGTGTCCTTGATGTACTTGTCGGCAATGCCATCCCCGTTGCGGTCAACTTCGGTAGCACCGTTCTTGATGGTGATGGTCAGGCGAGTCACGTGGTCTTGCATGATGATCTTATCCATCGAACCAGCGAGGTAGTTAGAGGCCGTTGTGGGGTCGAGCTTTGCGGTCAGGTAGAAGGTACCACCTGCGGGGATGATTCCGTCGAGACCGAGGAATGCCTCACCACCGTTCACGAGCTCAATAGCAGCATATACAACCTGGTTGCCAGCGGTCTGCAGGGCCAGAGTCTGGTTGGCGGTGCTTGTGGTCGTGTTGGGCTTAGCAACGATAGCAGTGCTTGACATCTCACGGTCGTAGATGGTCATGTTCTCGTCGCCCTTCTTAGCGAAGTCGTAACCTACGCTGCACTGGCCACCGAGGAGCACACCGGTAAGAGTGTAACCGTTGCCGGTATCAACCTCTTTACCTTCGCCGTCGTAGAAGGCGCCGCTGCCCATCTGAATCTTGGTCTCCAGACGACCTACAGCATACTGAGCCTGGTTAACCAGAGCAACAGACTGCGTGGTGTTGCCAACCTCGTCGGCAGCGCCGTTGTAGACGTTACCAATCAGTCCTTCCCAGTTTCCGGGAACGTCGTACTTGTCAGACTCAATCTGGTTAGAAGCCTTCAGAGGAGAGCTGGTGTAGTACCAGAGAGCTGCGGGATAAACGTAGTCGGTGATCTTCACCTTGTTGCCTTGGTTGTAGTTGGCGGTGATGTCAACGAAGGTGTTGGGGTTAGCGCCTTCTCTTCTCCAGCTGATGCGAGCAGCACCGTCGGGCAGACCGATGTTGGCGGGATAGCCCTTGTACTCAGCCTTCAGCTTAGCAGGAGTGTCGTCGATGGGCTCCTCTTCGCAAGCCGACAGGATGCGGTTGCGCAGCTCAGAAGCGATGCCGAATTCGGGGTCGCTGGCCTGAACGTGCTTCAGGGAGCTGTAAATCTCGCTCAGTACGACAGCAGCGGCATTAGAAGAACCGGTGGTCACGCAGGTGAAGCTTCTGTAGAGGTTCTTCAGGGTTGGGTTGGTAGCGGTGTTCCAGCCCGGCGTCAGAGCCATCAGGGTGAAGATGTCAACGATAGCCTTACCTACAGCGTTGTTCTGCTGACGGTCGTTGCTGGTGTTGATCTGCTCCAGGGCGAAGGTGATGTCGCTGGGAGTGTGGAACTCCGACTCGCTCAGACCGTAAGCGGTCAGCGTGCCATAGTGGAACTTCTCCTCCATGGTGGTCAGGGCTGCCTCGGGAGCGGCATCGATAGCCTTACCATAGAACAGGAAGTTCTTGGTACCAACGGGTACGAACTGGTCGGCATACACCTTGTAGTTGGTGAAGCCAGGACGCTGGATGGTGCTGATAGCGCCCAGACGCAGGATGTCTGACAGCTTCGAAGAGCTCGTGGTGGGCACTTCGCCGAAGGAAATCAGACGGATGTTGTCCATTCCGCGGAACTGAGCTACAGAACCCTCGTTCTGAGTGATACCATTCTCCATACGCGTAGTAGCGATAACGGTACGCGGGATGGAAATTACGAATTCGGGTTTCACGCCGGCCGTACCATTCTCGTCGAGAACAACGAGCTTCTGGTCGTCGATGATGTCGTCGCTTGACGTACATGCGGTGAAACTCAGGGCGCCTGCAAGTGCAATAGCTAACATGCATGCAGATGTCTTAATCATTTTCATCTTGTTGTTATTAAAAGGGTTAAACATTAATTAATTCGTTATCAATCTCTATTCTCTAATCTCTAATTTTCAACTTTCAACTTTCAACTTTCAACTTTCAACTCCATCACAGCGGCACTTCGCCGAAGTCCAGTCCCTCGCCCCAGCTCAGGTTCACGCTCAGCCCGACGGTCGGGTTCGGCTCTTTGATGTTGGGCAGGCCGTAGGTGGCGGTTGCCAGTCCGTTCAGGGGTTTGGGATGGCCCTCTCCGTCCAGGTCGGGGTCGGGCACGCCGTCGCCGTTCTTATCGGGCCAGCCGTTCAGGATTTTCAGGTTCACCTGGGTGATGTAGTCCTTGCGGAAAACCTGGTCGAGGAAGCCTATCGTGTAGTTATCGCCGTCGCTCGGCACCATGTTAGCCACCAGGTAGAAGGTGCTGCCGTGCACGATAACTCCGTCGGCACCTTGGAAGTCGGGTCCGTTGTTCACCAGTTCCATGGCCATGTAGACGGGTTTGTTCGACTTTGTGGCCAGGCCCAGGATGTAGTTGTAGCTTGTCCACACCGAGCGCATGATGGTCTGCGGGCCTTCGTTGATGTCGGTGTCGTAGATGATGTATTCGTGGCTTCCGTCGATGGGCATGTAGTTATAGTCGACCTCGCTTTGTCCGCCGATGATGTAACCCTTAATGGTGAATCCGTTGGTCACGTCGACGGCCTTGCCGAAGGCGTCGTAGAGTGTTCCGCTTTCAATCTTGGCTCTCAGGGCCAGCTGTCCTACGGCATACTGCACCTGTTCGACCATGGCCACCGACCTTGTCATATCGTCCACCGTGGTGGGTGCGCCGTTGTAGAGGCTGTCGATGAGTTGGTTCCAGCCCTCATACTGCTTCTTTTCGGTCGGGTCGCCTTGCTGCGTGGGGTCGGTGGAGCCGGCAGCCTGTTCGTAGGCGGTCTTGCTGTCGATGAGCACCAGCGTGTCTGCCACCACGAGGTCTGAGAACACGTGATACTGCAGGTTTGCGGGGTAGCAGTAGTCGTTGACCGACGGGATGTCGAACGTCTTGCCGTAAGCCTGCACGTTCGGCTCCTCGTAGCGGTTCTCTGTGCTGTTCCACACGATGCGTGCGGCGCCCGATGGCAGGTGCAAGTCTTGGGGATAGCCCTGGAACTGGTCTTTCAGCTCCAGCTTGTCGTGTGCCGCGTCGATGCTTGCACAGCTGTCCTCAATCTTCTGCATCAGCAGGGCGGCCAGCTCGTGGCCCGGCTGCGTTGCCGACACACGTTTCAGCATGGGGTAAATCTTGCCGAGCAGGGTCTGCACGTTGAACGACGACGAGGTGTGCAGTTCGGTCATGACCTTGAAGGTCTCCTGCATGATGAGGTTCGTGGCCGTCGACCACATATTCTCGGGCGCAGCCTCGGGGCCTACGGTGCTCATGAGGTCGTTGAGCAGGCTCAACAGGGCCTGTCCGTGGCTGCTGCCGCCCATGGGTTCTGTCGAGGTGCAGATGGGCACGGGGCGGAAGCGTATGCCGCTGTTGCTGGTGTAAGCCGAGCGGCTCAGTCCGATGGTTTCGAGTGTGCCGTAGTGCATGCGCTCGTCGTGGGTTGTGGGCTCGTCGGCCGCACGGCCGTAGAAGCCGAAGTGGGTGGTGCCCACGGGTATGTCGATATCTTTGTTAACGGAGTAGTCGGTAACGCTGCTTGCGTCGATGGCATCGTTGCCCAGTGCGTTAACTTCGATGATTTTTCCTATTTTGGTTGATGTTGCTGTGGGGTAGCTGTCGAAGCAGAACAGGCGCACGTCTTTGATGCCTCGGAAGCTTGCGGCGTCCTGGTCCTTCTGCACCACCTCAGCGGTCATGCGTGTCTCGGCGGGTTTGCCGATGATGCGTTGTGGCAGTGAGAACGTCAGCTTTGCGCTGATGGTCTTTGCGTTTTCGGGGTCGGGTGTGGGCTCAATGTCGCTTGTCTGGCAAGCGGTCAGTGCAGCCAGGGTGATGAAAAGGCACGCGAGGGTCGCCACGACAGACTTTCTGCCGCTATACCTATTATATATATATGTATAATGCCTTGTCATATTTCAAATCTAAACATATCAACTTCCAATAATCAATCCGTCTTTCCAGTTAAGGGTAACACTGGTACCCACCTCCACGTTGGGAGATACGATACGTCCGTCGGGGTACATGTAGGCATAGATAATCATAATCTGTCCGGCCTGCAGTGGCTGACGCACGTTGATGATGGTTCGTGTGATGGAACCGTCGGGCAGGGTCACGTAGACGAACTTGCGCCAGATACGCTCGTCCTCGCTTGAGCCTGTTTCCTCGCTGGTTGCTCGTGTTGCGGGGTTTGCCACAACCTCCTCGCGGCTGTCGTAGCTGGGGAAGGTGACGGCGTAGAAGATTTCGCGCTCCACGGGTGGTTGGGTCACGCGATAGTCCTTCACGATGGGGTTTGTGTTGTGTGTGAACACGCTGTCGTTCACTTGGAACCCGTCGGCAAAGTCGCTGCTCACCACGCGGATGTCGCGGTAGCTCGCATAGCCGGTGTTCACCACGAGTATGCTGGCGCAGTTGGCCATATACAGTGTCACGTCGAACGTCTGGTCCTGGTTGCCCAGGATGTTCATGTTCTGTCGGGCTGTGAACACGCCGGTCCTGTGTCCGAGGATGGTGTCGCCGCCTTCCTGCAGCAGGGTCAGGCGGTCAACCTGGTCGCCTCCGTCTACGTCCACTTCCTGTTCCACCTCGGTGTTGGCGAGGGCCAGGTGGCGGTAGTTGTCGGCGGGCAGTGTGAGTTCATACACCTTTTGGTTGTCCCTCATGTAGTCCTTGGCATGATAGCGGCGTTCGTGGTTGATGTAGAACGAGAGGTCCACGTCGTTGGCATATTCGCGGAAGATGTTCTTCAGCGAGTCCATGAGCAGGTCGGCCACTGCGTTTTCAAGGCGTTGGTCGCGCAGCACGGTTTGCACCTGTGTGGTGAGGTTTGTCTTCAGCGTCACCTGGTAGCGCACGTGCAGGTTCACTTCGCAGTCGTCCCTGTCGTCGTCGATGATGGAGCAGCTCGAGAACTGGAACAGCACGATGACCAGTAGCAGGCTCATGAACACTGTTCTGAGTCCAAGTCCGCTGTTGTTTCGTGTCGTGTTTGTGCTGTTCATTCTTTTCTTTTTTTAAATCATCGGGGGTGCACCTTTTGTGCATGTGTGTGCCTGTGATGCACCCCCGATGTCTTATGGTTTAGCTTTTATCTTTCTCCTTTGTTTGAGGATTACTGGCCGAGAACGACGTTGTCGAAGGTCAGACCGCTACGCCACTGCAGGTCAACGTTCAGACCGAGAGAGATCTGTGTAGAACGCAGGTCGGGCACGGTGTTGTAAGCGCTCTGCAGAGAGTTCTCGCCGATCGTGAAGTTGGCGGTGGTCACGAAGTCCTGGATGAACACGCGGCGCTCCTTGAGGGTGTTGCCATTTCCATCGTGAGGAGGCAGACAAGTGATGCCAGCCGTGGGCCAGTCAATACCGGCTGCCAGCTCGGCTGCTGTAGGAGCAGAGGGATTATCGGGAGCGAGCGTACCTGCGTTAGGATCGAGCTTACCGATGATGTAGAAGGTGCCACCGGAACGGATGATGTTGTGCTTACCCCAGAAGTCCTTACCAGAGTTATTCTCGAATTCGAGACATACATACACAGGGCTCTGGCACTTGCCTTTATTGGCTACATTCCAGTTATCCCATACGAGGGTGTAGTTAGCCTCAGATGTGCCGCTTGCGGGAATAGCAGCGTTAACAATAGCCTTGTCGTAGATGGCGTTGTTGAAGGTTGAGCCTTCTACGGGGAGGAAGTCCCAGCCCACCTTGGTAGCCATGCCACCAATGAGGATACCCTTCAGGGCGAAGGAACTATTTGTAACGGTGATTTCGGCATTGGGCTCGTCAGAAGCGCCCAGCGTAGGATTCTTAGCCACCTGAATGGCGTGGTTGTTGTCCTTGAGCACAGAAGCACCATACTTCACGGTGCTCTTCAGCAGGGCAGGACCATAGTTGATGTTGTACTGCATAGCCACCGAGCGGGTGGTAGA
>CAMORS010000037.1 GCA_946624005.1 uncultured Prevotella sp.
TAATACCGCCATAAGGGATTTTGCTTTCGATTCTTAACTTAATGTTACTGTTTTGCTTTTATTTTGTTATTATTATATTGTTATTTCTGGTGATTTGTTATCGCGACGATTTGTTGTTTTTGCTTGTCCGTTGTGTTGGACAATCTTGTCTTATACATTATTATTATATATGATACGACGTTGCTCATTTTCGATTTTCGTCTATCTGTCTAACTGTCAAACAAACAGTCTTGATGTCTTACTTTCCGGAGAGGAGGCGTATCTCGTCGAGCTGTTCCTGAGCCTCGCTGACGCCACCGTTGAGGGCCTGCTGCATCAGGGTGCGGGCCTCGTCGTAGCGTTCCTGCATCTTGCGGATACCACCGAGGACGTAAGCCAGCTGCGGGTCGGTGGGCTTGGCGGGCAGGATCTGCTCGGCCTTAGCGTAGTCGTTCTGTCCTACGGCTGTCTGTGCAGCGAGGAGGACGGCGCGCGGGTTGTTGGGGTTCAGCTCGGCAGCCTTGTAGACGATGGCCTGTCCCTCGGGGGTGTCTAAGCCGGCATCGTTGGCCAGTGCGACGAACTCAGCGAAGGAGAGGTCCTCGGGGTTGGTGCGGTAGACGTCGCGGCTCTCTTCGAGGGTGTAGGGCCGTATGCTGTACTGGATGACGTAGTCGGAGTGGCGCAGTCCGGGATAGACATCGTTGAGGAGCTGCTGGTAGCGCTGCGGGAACTGCCGTTTGATCTGTGCGTCCTTGGCATCGGGATCGATCTGTGAGTCGATGATGCTGAGGATTTCCTGTCGCTCGTCAATCTGGCTCTTGGCTACGTAGTCGCGCAGTCCGGCCCAGTCTTCAGGTGTTGACATCGATCCGATGACGCCCTGCTTGAACTTATAGAGCTTCTGGATGTAGTTGGAGAGGGTGGCGGCACGTCCCTGTGCGAGCTGTGTGTTGTGCTGGTAGCTACCCTCGGGCGATGCATATCCGTGGATGGTGACGCGGTCGATGTCGACATCTTTCTTGCCGCGCACCTGGTCGATGGTGGCCATGATCTTCTTCAGCTCCTGCGGGTTGCGGCGGTAGGACGGGTCGAGGTCGGTCTTGTTGACGCGGAAGTCGATGTAGGCGCGTCCCTCGAGCTGTCGTACCTTCTTGTAGTCGTCGGGCGACATCTTGACGCGCAGCAGCGGTGCGCGCTGCGGTGTGAGCGTCCGTCCGAGGTCGGCGCAGGAGAGGTCGATGGTGTTGACCTGGCAGCATCCCTCCAGTTCGGTGAGCATGCAGAGTGTGATGGGCTCTGTGCGCACCCAGGGATACTCGTTCATGTCGGCGACGACCTGTCCGGTGATGCCTTCGCTGGTGAGGTTCTTCGCCTTGAGGTAGGGCATCTCCTCTATGCCTTTGTGGTTGAGCTTCATGTCGCGATGAACGACGCGCGCGTTGCGAGCACCGCGCACGATGACAGACTGGAAGCGTATGGTGTCGTGAGCGCTGCAGAGCATGGGTGTGACGACGGCGGCATAGTCGCTCTTGGGCTTAGCCACGGGCATCTCGTAGTCGACGACGAGCTTCTGGTCGACAATCTGCTTGTTGGTGATGTGCTGTGCCTGTGCCGTTGTGGCAGCGAAGGCTGCACAAGCTAATATGATTGCTGTTTTCTTCATTGTTTTCATTGTGTCGACCTCCGTTTATTTAATGTTATAGACGATGTTGATGCCGAGCTTGGGCATGAGGAAGGGTTTGTTGTCCTTGCCGAAGTATTCTCCGCAGTGGACGCAGTCGAAACGCTTATACCAGGTGTAGCCTACGTCTACTCCGGCAAGGGCCTCGAGACTCCAGTGGGGCGAGAGGATCCACGAATAGCCGTAGAAGGCGCCGACGGCAACGAAGTCGCCTTGCCGGCGTTCGTTCTTCACCGAAGGATAGAGCCCGAGCGGGAACTTCAGCTTCGATGCGTTGTAGTGGCTATAGACGGCGTTGAAGCCGATGAAGTCGCGGTGGAAGGTGGAGCAGAACCATCGTTTCATCTCCCAGTCGACGAGCAGGTGTCGCCATTTCTTCTCCTTGTGGTCGTCGGTAGGCCAAGGACGATAGCCTCCGCTGAGCACTGTTGTCCAGTGGTCGGAGAGCTTCAGTTCGAAACCTAAGTTGGGTGTCTGCGCCCCGTCGTAGAGCAGGTTGTTCTTGACGGCGAACGTCTGTGCTGAAGCGGACGTTGCGAGTGCCACGGAGAGCATGATAGTGGCAAAGATGCGTTTTGTTTTCACTATTTGCATATTTTTGGGTTTCTATTCATCCCCGATGTCAGAGTTATTAACTCATTATCTGGGAGATTGTATCTCACTTTTGTTGTTTGTTTTAAACGAAAATTTTTGCAAAGATAAGTATTTATTTATAAACTACAATAACAATTACAAAAAAAAATGTTATTTAGGAAGGGTGATTTACGTATAATTAACCAATTGAACATTTATTAACCATATATATATGTCAATTATACGCATTTCTGAGACGTTAAAACATGTATTTATGACATTCACTGTTGCGTTGCTGAGATGCGAGGCGAAGCGATAATTGAATTCAGCAAGTTCATAAGAAATGGTTGCTGACATTATCAGAGATGGTTTCTGACCAAGTCAGAGACTATCTCTGACCTGCTCAGGGATGTCTGCTGACATTGTCAGGGATAGTTGCTGACTTGCTCAGGAGCCATCAGCGACATCTACAGAGAAAGTCTTGCTGAAAAAGGGGCAACACCTCACCAAAATGATCTCAATCGCCCTGTTTATCGGCCTTCCCGATGGTGAGGTGTTTCTTTATCACCTCACCAGAGACCTCACCAAAGACCCCACCATATTTTTATCGCCCAACCACCTATGCGCTGTTGCGACGCTGGGAAAGGCTACGGGTCGGCGCGTCAGCGGGAATGGCGTCGCCTCCTACCCATAGGCCTTCAACACCCATCAACAGCAACCACTCATCAACACCCATCACCTATCACCCATCATCCACCACCCAGATGGTGAGGTGTTTGGTGAGATGTCTGGTGGGGTGTTTAGCGGACACCTCACCATCCAAACCCCGCATGAACAAAGGGATTCCGGGATTTTTGGTGAGGTGTTGAGCTTTTTGGATTACAAATCCCGCAATTCGCAGCAGCCGAACTCTTGCTCTGGCAAGCAACCACAGGTCGAGCGGCAAATTCGGCTGAATGGGGCTATATAATAATGTACGCGCATCTAAATATATTGAAGGCCACTATGCCGTTAAGTCGAGGTGTCAAAAAAGAAGTATCTTTTGCGATTTTCGTAATATTTACGGAATATCGTTGGAGATTCAGTTTTTTCTGACTATCTTTGCAGCAAACTTATCGAATGGTCGGAAACAAAGACATACTTTAATATAATAATATGAGAAAAATGATTGTGGTGGCTATGATGGCCACAATGAGCATGAACATGAATGCACAAGAGTTGACGTATCCGCAGGCCCGGAAAGACGGCACCGTGGATGAGTATTTCGGACACAAGGTGGCCGACCCCTACCGCTGGATGGAGGACGACCGCAGCGCGGAGACCGCCGCCTGGGTAGAGGCAGAGAACAAGGTGACCAACGACTACCTCAGTCGCCTGCCCATGCGCCAGAAACTGATGAAGCGCATGAAGGAGGTGGCCAGCTACGGAAAGGTGGGAGCCCCCTTCTTCCGACACGGACAGTGGTACCAGTATCGCCACGACGGACTACAGAACCAGAGCGTGCTGTACCGATTGTCGGGGAGCGGAGAGCGGGGAGCGGGTAGCGAAGTATTCCTCGACCCCAACAAGCTGAGCGATGACGGCACGGTGGCCCTGAAGGGCGTCTACTTCTCCAACGACGGGCGCTATGCCGCCTATGCCATCTCGCGCAGCGGCAGCGACTGGCAGGAGTTCTACGTGATGGACGCCAAGACGGGCGAGCTGCTGCCCGACCATATCGAATGGGCGAAGTTCTCGGGAGCTTCCTGGCAGGGCGACGGCTTCTACTATAGCGCCTACGACCACGGCGAGGCCGGACGCGAATACAGCAACGTCAACGAGGTGCACAAGATATACTATCATAAGATAGGAATGCCACAGGCAGACGATGTGCTCTTCTACCAGAACCCCGCCTACCCGAAGCGGTTCTACTCTGTGACGGTGAACGAGGAGGAGACGATGATGTTCCTCATAGAGAGCGGGGCTGGTCAGGGCTACACCCTCTTTGTACGCGACCTGCGCGTGCCGGGATCGCAGTTCATCCAGATGACCAACAACATGGAGTGCGAATACTCCCCCGTGGCCATCAACGGCGACGACATCATCCTCTTCACCAACTACGGCGCGCCGAAGAACCGCCTGATGAAAGCCAATATCCACAGACCGGGTGTAAAAGACTGGGAGGAACTGGTGCCCGAAGCTGCCGAGGTGCTGGAAAACGCCGATTATATCGGAGGAAAGCTGATCCTTACTTACCAGAAAGACGCTTCTAACCATGCCTACGTCTACACCCTCGACGGACAGCGACAGCACGAGGTGAAGCTGCCAGGGATTGGTTCGGTGGGCTTCAGCGGTAACAAAGACCGCAAGGAGTGCTACTACAGCTTCTCGTCGTTCACCGTGCCGGGAGCCGTCTACCAGTATGACATCGACAACAACGAGAGCCGGCTCTACAATGCCCCCGAGGTGAAATTCCGACAGAGCGACTTCACGACCGACCAGGTGTTCTTCGAGAGCAAGGACGGCACGCGCGTGCCGATGTTCATCACCTATAAGAAAGGAATGAAGCGCAACGGAAAGAACCCGCTGCTGCTCTACGGCTACGGAGGTTTCGCCATCAGTCTGACACCAGGCTTCTCGGCCATGCGCATCCCCTTCTTGGAACAGGGAGGCATCTACGTGACCGTCAACCTGCGCGGCGGCTACGAGTATGGCGAGGAGTGGCACCTGGCCGGTACGAAGATGCAGAAACAGAACGTTTTCGACGATTTCATCGCCGCTGCCGAATACCTCATCCGTGAAGGTTACACCTCGAAGGAGAAGCTCGCCATCATGGGCGGCTCGAACGGCGGACTGCTCGTGGGAGCGTGTATGACACAGCGGCCCGACCTCTTCGCCGTGGCCATACCGCAGGTGGGCGTCATGGACATGCTGCGCTACCATCTGTTCACCATCGGGTGGAACTGGGCTCCCGACTATGGCACGAGTGCCGACTCGGAGGAGATGTTCCAGTATCTGCTCGGCTATTCGCCCCTGCACAATCTGAAGGAGGGCGTCAGCTATCCCGCCACCCTCGTGACGACAGCCGACCACGACGACCGCGTGGTGCCCGCCCACTCGTTTAAGTTTGCCGCACGACTGCAGGAATGCAACAAAGGAAAGAACCCCGTGCTCATCCGTATCGACACCAAGGCCGGGCATGGCGGTGGCAAGCCGATGAGCAAGGTGATTGAGGAACAGGCCGACATCTACAGCTTCATCCTGAAGAACCTGAAATAGTAGTACGAGGGTACGGGGGTGCGAGGTACGAGATTAGTGTTATCAGCAAGAAGAGTGAATATAGAAGAGTTTATCCGAGAACACCGCGAGGACGATGTGCGGCTGCTGGCCCTGCAAGGCAAGCGCTATCCCGATGTGGACATGGCGTTCGCCTTGCTGCAGATAGCCGGGTGGCAGACGGCCAGGAAGAAGATTCCGTCGTGGGCCGCCATCGAGGGTATCGTCTATCCTCCCCACCTGTCGATGGAGCAATGCTCGTCGGAACAGACGGCGAGGTACAAGGCTGGTATTGTTTCGAGGTGTAGTACTTCGTGGTACGAGGTACGAGGTGCGAGGTACGAGAACCAAAGGTCGGCGCCTACGGGGAAAGCCAATAGTATTGAAGGGCTTGACAGTAATCTCGTACCTCGTACCTCGCACCACGCACCTCGGAAAATAGTAGACCTCACGGGAGGCCTGGGCGTCGACTTCGCTTTCCTGGCACAGGCGATGGGGCCAGCATCGGGTTCTGTGTGCTGCGGTTTGACCGCAGCGACAGCCACCTACGTGGAGCAGCAACCCCACCTCTGCGATGCAGCGCGACACAACTTTGCACTGCTGGGACTGGAACACGCAGAAGTGGTGTGTGCTGATGCGACAGACTATCTGCACCAGATGCCTCCTGCCTACCTTATTTATATAGACCCGGCACGCCGCGACACGAAGGGTGCTCGTACTTATGCCATCAGCGACTGTACTCCTGACGTCCTTGTGCTGGAAGATGAACTGTTAGACAAGAGCGAATGGGTGCTGCTCAAGCTCTCGCCCATGCTCGACTGGCACAAGGCCGTCAACGACCTGAACACCGTGGGTGATGTCGTCAGAGAAGTACACATCGTCTCTGTCGACAACGAGTGTAAGGAACTGCTGCTCCTGCTCTCTGCCCAACATTCGTCGCCGCTGACCATCTCCTGCGTCAACAACGACGAGGTGTTCTGTTTTTCGGGGAGTGAGAATTCGAGGTACGAGGTACGAGGTGCGAGGTGCGAGAATGGTTTTCGAGGGCGCGGAGGTACGAGGGTACGAGGGTGCGAGAATAGTATTGAAGGGGTTGACAGTAATCTCGTACCTCGTACCCCGCACCCCGCACCTCGACACTACCTGTATGAGCCCAATTCATCGGTGATGAAGGCCGGTTGCTTCGATGTGTTGCAAAAACGCTATGATGTGGCAGCCCTCGGAAAGAACAGCCATTTGTTCGTTTCCAGCGATTTCATCGAAGATTTTCCTGGTAGGAAGTTTCAGATTTTGGCGATTTCATCGTTGAAGCATTTTGCAACAAACCTGCTGCCTGATGCAACGCCAAAAGCCAACATCGCCGTGAGGAATTTCCCTATGACGGCCGACGCTCTTCGAAAGAAACTCAAGCTCAAGGATGGAGGCGACACGTATCTCTTCGGTACAACCGTAGAGGAAAACAGTTTGGCGGAAAAGTGGAATATCAAGACTGGTCCGGCCTTGCTAATCGCTAAAAAAACTTGAAAAACAAATCCAATATTTGGAATTCTCACTTTTTCTTGTTACCTTTGCAAATTGGTAAAAAAGCAACCGCAGAAAAATATGGCTGTAGAAATAAGAAAAGTAGAGAGTAAAAACGACCTGAAACGGTTCGTGGAGTTGCATTACGACCTTTATGAAGGCAGTCCGTACGATGTGCCGACGCTTTTCAGCGACGACATGACAACGTTGGACAAACGGAAGAACGCCGCCTTCGACTTCTGTGAGGCCGAATACTTCCTGGCCTACAAGGACGGAAAGGTGGTGGGCCGTGTGGCTGCCATCATCAACCATAAGGCCAACGAGAAGTGGCAACGGAAGAGTGTGCGCTTCGGATGGATCGATTTCATCGACGATATGGAGGTGAGCCGCGCCCTGCTGGAAGCTGTCGAAGACTACGGTCGGCAGCACGGCATGGAGGAGGTGATCGGCCCGTTGGGCTTCACCGACTTCGACCCGGAGGGAATGCTCACCGAGGGTTTCGAGGAGCTCGGAACGATGGCCACCATCTATAACTATCCCTACTACCCACGGCACATGGAGCAGTTGGGAGGATGGGAGAAGGACAACGACTATGTGGAGTTCAAGATCTTTGTTCCGAAAGAGGTGCCGGAGAAGATGGCCCGTATCTCGGAGATGATCATGAAGCGCTACAACCTGCGCGTCCGCAAGCTCACCAAGAAAGAGATTTTCGAAGGAGGCATGGGGCATAAGATATTTGCCCTTATCAACGACACCTTTAAAGATCTTTACGGTTTCTCCGAACTGTCGGAGCGACAGGTAGACCAGTATGTCAACATGTATTTCCCATACGCCGACCTGAACCTCATCCCTATCGTCGAGGACTGGTCGACCGACGAGCACAAGTTGGTGGGTGTGGGTATCACCATCCCCTCGCTGTCGAAAGCCCTGCAGAAATGCCGTCGCGGACGACTGTTGCCCTTCGGCTGGTGGCATGTGCTGCGGGCTCTGAAGATGCACAAGACGAACATCGTCGACTTGGAGATGATCGGCGTGCTGCCCGAATACCGCTCGAAAGGCGTCAACGCCCTGATGTTCTACGACCTCATCCCATGGTACAATAAGTACGGCATAGAATGGGGCGAGAGCCAGGTGGAGATGGAGTCGAACGAGAATGTCCAGGGACAGTGGAGCTACTTCCATACCGAACATCATAAGCGCCGCCGTTGCTATGTTCGACAGATAGAGTAAAAAGACAGGTAGACAGATAGAGAAAGAAAGACAGACAGGTAGACAAAAAGACAGATAGACAGATAGACAGGTAGACAGATAGAGATATGGAAGAAGATAAGGAGATTCTTGGCAATGGTGCGCAGCCAGTGAACTATGATGATGGTACCATCCGCCACCTATCCGACGTGGAGCATATCCGCACACGACCCGGTATGTATATCGGTAGACTGGGCGACGGATCGATGGCTGAGGACGGCATCTATGTGCTGTTGAAGGAGACCATCGACAACTCGATAGATGAGTTCCGCATGAATGCCGGCAAACGCATCGAGATAGACATCGAGGAAAACCGCCGCGTCAGTGTGCGCGACTATGGTCGTGGCATTCCGCAAGGCAAGCTCGTGGAGGCCGTCAGCCAGCTGAACACAGGTGGTAAGTACGACTCGAAGGCCTTCAAGAAGAGTGTGGGTATGAACGGTGTGGGTATCAAGGCCGTCAACTTCCTGAGCACACGCTTCGAAGTGCGCAGCTATCGCGACGGACAGGTGCGCAGCGTCTGTTTCGAAAAGGGACAGATGACCAGCGACAAAACGGAGCCGACACAAGACGAGACGGGCACGTACATCTTCTTCGAGCCTGACGACACGCTGTTCAAGAACTACAAGTTCCACGACGACATCGTGGAGACAATGCTCCGCAACTACACCTATCTCAACACCGGACTGACCATCATGTACAACGGCCGGCGCATCCTCAGCCGCAATGGTCTGGAGGATCTGCTGAAAGACACGATGACCACCGATGCCCGTTATCCCATCATCCACCTGAAAGGCGAAGACATCGAGATAGCCTTCACCCACACCAACCAGTATGGCGAGGAGTACCACTCGTTTGTCAACGGTCAGCACACCACGCAGGGCGGTACCCACCAGAGTGCCTTCAAGGAGCACATCGCCCGAACCATCAAGGAATACAGCGGCAAGAACTTCGAGTATACCGACATCCGCAACGGTATGGTGGCTGCCATCGCCGTGAATGTAGAGGAACCGATGTTCGAGAGCCAGACAAAGATCAAGCTGGGTTCGCTGACGATGAGTCCCGACGGGGTGAGCGTCAATAAATATGTAGGCGACTTCATCAAGACGGAAGTAGACAACTATCTGCATAAGCATACAGACATCGCTGAGGAGATGCTGAAGAAAATCAGCGAGAGCGAGAAGGAACGCAAGGCGATGGCTGGTGTGACCAAGCTGGCCCGCGAACGGGCTAAGAAGGCCAACCTGCACAACCGCAAACTGCGCGACTGCCGCATCCACTACAGCGACGTGAAGAACGAGCGCAAGGAGGAGAGCTGCATCTTCATCACCGAGGGCGACTCGGCCAGCGGAAGCATCACGAAGAGCCGCGACGTCAACACACAGGCTGTCTTCTCGCTGCGCGGCAAACCCCTCAACTCGTTCGGGCTGACGAAGAAGGTGGTCTACGAGAACGAGGAGTTCAACCTGCTGCAGGCCGCCTTGGACATCGAGGACGGTCTGGACACGCTGCGTTATAATAAGGTCATCGTGGCCACCGATGCCGATGTCGACGGTATGCACATCCGTCTGCTCATCATCACCTTCTTCCTACAGTTCTTCCCCGAGCTCATCAAGAAGGGACATGTCTACGTATTGCAGACACCGCTCTTCCGTGTACGCAACAAGCGGACGAAGATCAAGAACAAGAAGATTCTGGCAGCCGAGGACGAGAAAATAAAAGCCCAACAGTCGTCGCCCAAAAAGTCGGACTTCATCACCCGCTACTGCTACAGCGAGGAAGAGCGACTGAAGGCCATCAGCGAGTTGGGACCCGACCCGGAGATTACCCGCTTCAAAGGACTTGGTGAGATCTCACCCGACGAATTTGCCGGTTTCATCGGTCCTGACATCCGTCTGGAACAGGTGACGCTCCACAAGAACGACCAGGTGGCCAAGCTCCTGGAATACTATATGGGTAAGAACACGCCCGAGCGCCAGAACTTCATCATTGACAACCTTGTCGTAGAGGAAGACCGTCCGGAAGAAGAATAAAAAAAACACCTCTGTGCCTCTGTGGTAAGTTTTTTTGCTTTTTCACCACCAAGGCACAGAGGCAGCACAGAGTTTTTATCTTGTCACGACGTAGTTCACTACGGGATAGATTTCGCCGTTGCCATCCTTCACGTAGTACCACACGAGGTTCCACTTGAAGCGCGGATAGAGCGACGTGTCGGTACCGGTAGGCAGACCGCTTACCGAACCTTCCACGGAAGATCCTTCACCGATGCTGTGCGACGACTCGTGTGTGTGGTTGTAGTTGAAGCCCACACCGGCCTTGATGCCCATCAGCGTTCCCACCAGCTCGGTCTCCACACCAATTTCCACAGAGTTGGTATGCGTGGTGGTGCTCTCTATCTCGATGGAGCGGGTGGCGATGCCGCCACCGGTGCCTATCTGCTCGAGGTCCTCACCTGAGCCCAGTGAATGCGCCTTCATGAAGGGGAAGTCATCGTTGTTGCGGATGATGTACGGCACGTAGTCGAAGTTCTCGGGATAGGTGAACGGCTTGCCCGGCGTGGAGGTAAGGTGCAGCTGCGGCTTGGCCACTCCCTTCTGGCTGGCCATCAGACGTACATAGTCGCCGAGACCCAGAGCGGTGAAGTGTCTTCCGCGAGGCATGGACACCTGGAAGATTGTCCCTATCTCGTCGGGATCGGTAGCACCGATAATCTCATAGGTATAGACATCGTAAACCGCTGCCTGCATCACCACGATATGTTCTTGTGTGGTGCTGTAGTACGTACCGTAGGTTGTAACATCCTCATGTTCGGTAGCCTTGGAAGCCGAGGCACTGACCTTAGCAGTGAACTCTACACCGGCGTTCATGGAGCTCAAGAACGGAGCGCTGTAGGAATGTTCGTAACCCATGATGATGGAGCCGCCCCATGTGTCGGAGTTGCCCTTGGTGGTGCCGTCGGAGTAACTCTTGCCCCAAGTGGTGGAGGCATTGTCCGAGCCGTTAAGTTCTTCGTAGTAAGGAGCAGCTGCCAGTGCGGCATAGACGCGCGGTTCGCTGAATGCCACTTCGTAGCTGACGAACTTGAAGCGCTTGGCCTGATCGCGGTCGGCAAACTTGCAGATTACGGGATGGGCATTCTCCTCTACCCCATCGGGGGTGGACATGTGTCGAATACACTGTGAATTGCCCCACCCGAAGAGCGAAGAACAAAGCGTGGCATTAGACTTGACCGTCTTTCCGTCTGCATCCAGCCAGCTCTCAAACAGCTTGGTGTTATTGCGTGGATAAGTCCAATAACAAGGCATGAAATAGTCTTCGAAGAATACGAGGCTTTCCCTGTCATCCTTACGCGTCTGCACAGCCACGATGGCATCGGCATCCACATTATATGTTTTGTTCTTTGTTTGCGGCAGCATCTGGAACTGATAGACGGGCTTCCCCTGTTGTTCGTCCCATCGCCACAGGCCGTCGCCTACAATCAGGTCTTGGGGATAGTCCTTTATCTTGCCATCCGTGTCCTTGAAATTGTGCCCACGGAAGTAGCCGAACACCAAATTCAGGTTTCCGGTGAATCCACGGTAAGCATTACTGTTCGGGAAGCAATTGACTTGCTGCTCTACAATGATGGGGTGTTCCACCAGCTTCATGTTGTCGTCATATTGCAGGCGGAACATGCTCAGGTAGCCATAGTTGGCGATACTTGCATCGGCGGGAGATTGACGTCCACGAGTGAGGACTGCTATCTCGGGCATGTCGCTGTAGCTCATCGTGCCTACCTTGATGTCGCAGAAAAAAGACGGCAGGCTGATAATCTTGGTGAAGATAGGTTCTTCCTCAACATGGCCTTTGTCAAAGATGTTTACGGTGGTCTGGAAATTGCCTGTGTAAGCCACCACTGCGATGTCCTCATAGCCGTCGGCGTTCACGTCGGCCACATCGAAGCGCAGGTTAACCCTTCCATCCGTCTCTGGGGTTCCACCGGCAGCGTAGGTATATTCTCTGAGGCAACGGAGCGAAATGCCGTCGAACACGGCAATCTTGTCGGCCACGTTCATCACGATTTCCTCAACACCATCGCCCGTCTGGTCTTGAATACAGTTGAGGTTGAAGGCACGGGCATAGTATTGGTAATTGAAGTCGGCCAGATATGTATCGTCATTAGATCCCCATCCAGGGATGTTATTCTTTCCCGGTTGGACTCTCCAAGCTTCGTTACCAATTCTTGACATGTTCCACTGGTAAGGGTTGCCACTTGCATCAAGCAACGTGCGCGACTCCATCAGCTCATGGTTTCTCGTGGAGTCGCCAAAGAGAGTGATGTTAACCACACCTTCTCCAACAAACTGAGAAACTTCAGTCCAATACATTCTGAACGGCTTGCTCCAACTGGCATAGACTACATTCTCGTAGCCGTTGGCATTGCCCTGGGCTGCCACCTTACGCAGATGATGATAGGCATCGGCTCCATTCACATTCAGTGGTACCAGTTGCTTGCTCTCAGCTTTCCAGCCAGAGCTATCGTTTGTCTTATAGATGACACCCGAACGTTGTGCACATTGTGGAGCATCATCACGGCTGTCTGTCCCTCCCCAACTATAGTCGAAGAAAATGCTCTTGCGTTCAGCTCCATAGGTGTAGTATTCGCCGAGGGGGCCGTTGTCGTTCACCTTCTGCATAGGCAGCTTGCGGTTTGACGGGACGTTTGCCTTATCATAAAACTCCTGTTGCAGCATCTCGTTATAGAACGACGGGGCGGGACGGCAGCCGCGAACGGTGAAGGCGCAACGCTTCTCGTGGGTGACACGGGGGAGGAACGTAGCGTTGATCGAACTGATCTCATAGCTTACAGGGCAGCCGTGCCTGACGGTGTTGTTCGTGGCCCAGGCACCAGTTATCTCGTCGTTTGTCAGCTCACCATTCTGGTTGATGTAACCGTGTGCCATCAGTTGCAAGTGGATGGTATCGGGACCTTCGGCCAGCGTCATGGGCCAGTCCTCATAGCTGCGATCCTTCAAGAAATCGCCCACCTTCAGAGTATCGCACTGCAGGTCCTTAACAAAGGCATACAGTTCGTCGATGCTGGGCATGTGCCAACCCTCGGGCATAGCCATGCGACCACCGTTCACGGTGTAGTAGGCACGGTCGCCCACCACAAACTCGGCTGCTGCATAGTCGTCAATCGCCTGCCAGATGTTGGCGTTGCTGGTTTTGGTCAGGCCCGACATCGAGAGCGGTCGCAGGTCTTCCATCATCCAGAGCATGTCGCCGATGCGGACGATAGGGTAGTTGTAGCCGTTGACGTCCTCACAGCGGAAGAAGTCGAAGGTGACGTCGTGCGACGACTCGGGGCTGAGGTGCATGATGGTACGCATCTGGCCGCTCGTGCCGTCGAAGCGAAGGATGTCGCCCTCGTGGAAGTTCATGCGGACCACGTTGGTTCCCTCCGCATTGGCCTGCGACTGCAAGCGTGTCTGCACGCCCTGCTGCCAGGGAGCAGCGGAGGGCAGCGAGGCGTTAGCCCACTGGGCAGCACCGCCCAGGGCGATGTGGCTGCCCGACTTGCCGCCGCAGCAAATCCAGCGGGCCGTCGACTTCAGTCCCTTGCCTTCTATATTAACAAGGTAGATACCGGACGACTGCGAGGGGATGAAGGCCGTGTTGCGACCCTTCTCCACGCGGAGTGTTGCTGTCTCCAACAGCTTGCCGTCGGTCGTGTAGATGCTGATGCGCACAGGTCCCGCCTCACGGGCATCGAAGATGAGCGTTCCGTCGCCCATCGAGGGGTTGGGCGTCAGGATAGGCCGCGTCAACCCGTCGCCGACTGCGATGCTCTCGATGACAGTCGGGATGCTCGACGGATCGACCAGACGCAAGATGTCCGTGCCGCTGAGCGTCACGGGAGCGATGCTGGGATCAGAAAGGTTCGTTACTGTCACTTCACTGACCGCGGTGGCTTCTCCCCGCGCGGCGAAGGTGATGTCAATTGGAAAATTTACCTCCCCCCATGAGTTTTGGGGGAAGAGTATTGCCGCAATGGCGGCAATCATGATGTACAAGCTTTTCATAATCAAAAGGAATTTTGTTGATGAATTATTGCCGCAAAGATAGCATATTCTGCAATAACTACCAAAAAATAGGGTGTGGAGTTTTGGCCTGAAAGCGAAAACTCCACACTTTTTCTTCAAAACTCCACACACATTTTTTCAAAACTCCACACTGTAGGAGGCTATGGGTCGGCGAGCGTAGCTCGGGAATGACGTGACCTCCTACAACTGTCGTCCGGGGATTTTTACACGTTTACAGGGCGAAATCGTTAATCTTACTAAAAATGTATAGCGCTTTCAGCATTTTTTACTACTTTTGCAATCAATTTCTGAATATAAACTAGCGTATGAAAAGTCGTTATGCTTTCCTTTTCCTTGTGTGCCTCCTGCCCCACTGCCTGTGGGCCCAGTTCAAACTGAACATCGGCGACGATAGTCCTATCCGCAAACTCACCATTGCCGAGATGGCTGTGCAGAACCTCTATGTCGACTCTGTCGACGAGGCAAAACTCGTGGAGGATGCCATACGCGGTATGCTCAAAGAGCTCGACCCCCACTCGTCGTACTCCACGCCGAAAGAGGTGAAGGCGCTGAACGAACCGCTGCAGGGCAACTTCGACGGTATCGGCGTGCAGTTCAACATGATAGAAGACACGCTGCTCGTCATCCAGCCCACCGTGAAAGGTCCGTCGGAGAAGGTAGGCATCCTGGCCGGCGACCGCATCATCACCGTCAACGATACGGCTATCGCAGGTGTGAAGATGCCGAAGGAGGACATCATGAAACGGTTGCGCGGACCGCGCGGCACGAAGGTTCGCCTGGGCATCGTGCGCCGTGGTGTGCCCGAAACGCTCTATTTCACCGTCGTCCGCGACAAGATTCCGGTCCATAGCATCGATGCCGTCTATATGATTCGTCCCGAAGTGGGCTATATCCGCATCGGCAACTTCGGTGCCACGACCTACACCGAGTTTATGCAGGGCATCGACAAGCTCTCCAAACAGGGCATGAAGCGCCTCATCCTCGACCTGCAGGACAACGGCGGCGGCTATCTGCAGGCTGCTGTCCAGATAGCCAACGAATTTCTCAATGCGCGCGATCTTATAGTATATACTGAGGGGCGCGCCACAGGGCGGATGGACTACCATTGCGACGGCACGGGACACATCCGCGAGTTGCCCGTCACGGTGCTGGTCAACGAGTTCACGGCTTCGGCTGCCGAGATTGTCAGCGGTGCCATCCAAGACCACGACCGCGGCACCATCGTCGGTCGCCGCACCTTCGGCAAGGGCTTGGTGCAGCGTCCCATCGACCTGCCCGACGGTTCGATGATCCGTCTGACCGTTGCCCACTACTACACGCCGACGGGCCGCTGCATCCAGAAACCTTATAAGAAAGGCGACCTGAAGGAGTATGAGATGGACTTCGACAACCGTCTGAAACACGGCGAGCTGACCAACCGCGACAGCATCCACTTCGCCGACTCGCTGAAGTTCCAGACCCTGCGCGAGCATCGTACCGTCTATGGCGGCGGCGGCATCATGCCCGACGAGTTTGTTCCCTTAGACACCCTCCAATATACCCGATTCCATCGGCAGTTGGCCGTGAAGAGCGTCATCATCAACAGCTCGCTGCGCTACATCGACGACAACCGCAAGGAGTTGAAGAAGAACTATGCTACGTTCGACCAGTTCAGCCGTGAGTTTGAGGTGCCGCAGTCGCTCATCGACCAGATTATCGCTGAGGGCGAGAAGGCCAAGGTGACACCGAAGGACGACGAGGAGCTGCAGCGCACCCTGCCCTTCCTGCGCCAACAGCTGAAGGCCCTCGTGGCGCGCGACCTCTGGGATATGAACGAATACTACCACATCATTAACGACCAGAACCACATCGTGCAGCGTGCACTGGCCCTATAGTTTACCCTGTTAATAATTGCCATGAGTAGAGGAAAAGAGATTTGCAAGACGCTGAAGGCCATCCGTAAGCAGGTGGCCGATGCGAACGGTATAGAGTATGAGCCGACGGAATGTACCCACAAGGGCGACTGCGCCGGAACATGTCCCAGCTGCGAGCAGGAAGTGCGCTATATTGAGCGACAGCTGAACATCCGCCGCATGCTGGGCAAGGCCGTCTCTGTGGCAGGCATCAGTATGGGCATGGCCGCTCTGACTGGGTGCCATAGCAGCAAGATGCCTTTGCATAGGCCCTTGGCAGGCGATGTTCCCTATAAGGAAGACCGGCCGTTGCGGGGAAAGGTGCCCTCACCCCCTTCCGACACCCAGCAACAAGAAGACAGCGACAGCACACAACAAGCGAAGACGATGGTGATGGAGAGCGACACCATTAGCGAACCCGTGCTCTTCGGCATGCCTGCACAAACAGTGCCTACATTTCGTGGCGGAGAGAATGGACTGAAGGAGTGGATTGAAGAAAACATACAGTATCCCGATGGATTCAGCGGTAATGCTCGCGTGTTGGTAAGGTTTACTGTTCAGGAAGACGGGACGGTTTCCGATGCAAAAGTGCTGCAATCCATCTCACCCGAACTTGACGCTGAGGCGCTCCGTCTGGTGAGCATCATGCCGAAATGGAATCCTGGAAGAATCGGCGACCATGCAGAACCGATGACATATATCGTCCCCATTGTTTTCAAGACTGAATAGCTTCATTCCCAATTCTCAATTCTTCATTCTTCATTCTCAATTTAAGGATTCTTCATTGGCTTTCCCCGTAGGCGCCGACCGTTGGTTCTTCATTAAAAAATTCTTCATTCCCATGTCCGCTCCCCTCATCGCCATAGACCGCCATCGGCTGTCCACCGACGGACAGGGCGTCACCACGCTGGTGGCCTTCCACGGCTGTCCGCTGCATTGCCGCTATTGTCTGAATCCGCAATGCCTGCAGCCCGAAGGAATCTGGAAGACTGTGACGCCCGAAGAACTCTTGGAAGAGGTAATCGTGGACGATCTCTACTTCGAGGCAACCTCGGGCGGCGTAACCTTCGGTGGCGGCGAACCTCTGCTGCGCCCCGACTTCATTGTTGCCCTCTTCCAATTGATGAAAGCCGACGAGCGCATACACACCCCGTGGCGCATCACCATAGAGACCAGCCTCAACGTTGCTGCGGAAAGCCTGCGAACGGTGTTGCCCTTCGTGGATGAGTTTTTCGTGGACATCAAGGACATGAACCCCGACATCTATCAGCAATACACCACAGCGAGCAACCAGCGGACGCTCCACAACCTCACTGTCTTTGCCGACGAACTGATCCCGAAGACGATTATCCGCTTGCCGCACATCCCCAACTACAACGCACCGGAGGACGTTGTCCGAAGCCGACAGCAGTTAGAAGCGATGGGCTACCGTCGCTTCGATGAGTTCGACTATGTCAAATAGCCGACAGCGCTTGTCCGAGCAAGACTCGCCCATACCGAGGAGTTTCGTTCGGATTTTGTCCAACACCTCACCAAAATGCACGAAAAGCCTTTGTTTATCGGAGTTTCGAATGGTGAGGTGTTCGCCAAACACCTCACCAAACATCTCACCAAACACCCCACCATCTGGGTGGTGGATGATGGGTGATAGGTGATGGGTGTTGATGAGTGGTTGCTGTTGATGGGTGTTGAAGGCCTATGGGTAGGAGGCGACGCCATTCCCGCTGACGCGCCGACCCGTAGCCTTTCCCAGCGTCGCAACAGCGCATAGGTGGTTGGGCGATAAAAATAAGGTGGAGTCTCTGGTGAGGTGTCTGGTGAGGTGTCAGAAAAACACCTCACCATCCGAAAGCCCGATAAACAGGGGCTTTTCGGGCATTTTGGTGAGATGTTGACATGATTTTCTACAAAACCTTTTGAATGGACAAATAGTGTCCGAACAGCATTTCCGACCGACTATCGCTGAGGCGGTCAGAGACCATCTCTGAGCCTGTCAGAGACTATCTCTGAGCATGTCAGGGATCATCGCTGAGGCAGTCAGAGACTATCGCTGAGATAGTATTTAGCCCTCAGGCTGAGTCGGTTAACAAAAAGGCTTATTGGGCTTGTAATGCTACGAATAACAATAGTAGGACTTGGACGATACCTGAAGGTACGACGGCTCCTTTCATAGGCGGAAGTAATAAAAAGGCACAGTGACACTGACCGAGCTTTCGGGCACGATACCAGCTAACACGGGTGTTGTTTTGAGCGGCAACGCAGGAACCTACGAGGCAGCGATTACCCAAACGGGAGCAACTCTGTCAGAGACCAACTACCTGCTGCCGTGGCTGACGGAAGGCACTCCTACGGAGGATGTCTACTACATACTGGCTGTGAGCGAAGGCAATCCCGTGTTCAAGAAGTCGTCGGGATACTCTCTGTGGGACGACGACTCTGAAGAATAGCCGATGCGAGTGGGCCAAGCCCTTATCATCAGCAATCAAACGAAAACACCCAGCAGCGTGCTTCTCCGCTGCTGGGTGTCTTTGTTATTGGATGTCTGTGCAGGTCGCTATCCTACCTGCGAGCCGGGCTTGACGTCTTTCGTAGTGGTGACGACAGAGAGCGACTCGTCGAAGTCGACGGCTGAGAGAATCATTCCCTGGCTCTCGATGCCCATCATCTTGCGCGGTGGGAAGTTGGCAACGAAGAGGATGCGGCGGCCTACGAGCACCTGCGGGTCGTCGTAGAAAGCGGCGATGCCACTGAGGATGGTACGATCCTGTCCGGTGCCGTCGTCGATGGTGAACTGCAGGAGCTTCTTCGACTTCTTCACTTTTTCGCAGGCTTTGACCAGTCCGACACGGATGTCGAGTTTCTCGAAGGTATCAAAGTCCACGTTCTCCTTCACGGGAGCTGCCTTGAAGGCCTTAGCCATGTTGGCTTTCTTCGTGGCTTCGAGTTTGTCGAGCTGCTTCTGGATGACGTCGTCTTCAATCTTCTCGAAGAGCAGTTGCGGCTCGCCCAGCTGGTGTCCAGGCTTGAGAATCTCGGTGTCGCCGAGCTGGTTCCAGTCGAACTCCGGCAGGTTGAGCATCTCGCGGAGCTTCTTCGACGAGAAGGGCAGGAAGGGCTCGAAGGCGATGGCGAGGTTGGCTGTCAGCTGGAGGCAGATATTGAGGATGGTTGCTACGCGGGCAGCCCCCGAAGCCCCCCCTACGGCCCCCGAGGGGGCTTCATTACTCTTCAAGGCAGAGGCATTTGTAGCCCCCTCGGGGGCTGAATGGGGGGCTTCGGGGGCTTCGGGGGCCTTGGCTTTCCACAATTTCCACGGCTCGCACTCGGTGATGTAGCGGTTGCCGATGCGTGCGAGGTTCATGGCTTCCTTCTGTGCGTCGCGGAACTTAAACTGGTCGAGCAGCTGTTCTACCTTCTGCTTGACATCCTTGAACTCTTCGATGGCCTGACGGTCGATCTCTTGCAGTTCGCCACATTCGGGCACGACGCCGTTCCAGTATTTCTTCGTCAGCTGAAGGGCTCGGTTGACGAAGTTGCCGTAGATGGCGACGAGCTCGGAGTTGTTGCGCTCCTGAAAGTCGCGCCACGTGAAGTTGTTGTCCTTCGTCTCCGGGGCGTTGGCCGTCAGCACATAGCGCAGCACGTCCTGCTTGCCAGGCATGTCGACGAGGTATTCGTGCAGCCATACGGCCCAGTTGCGGGATGTCGATATCTTGTCGTTCTCGAGGTTGAGGAACTCGTTGGCCGGTACGTTGTCGGGGAGTATATAATCTCCGTGCGCCTTCATCATCGTGGGGAAGATGATGCAGTGGAAGACGATGTTGTCCTTGCCGATGAAGTGGACCAGGCGTGTCTCGTCGTCCTGCCACCACTGCTGCCATGAGCCCCACTTCTCGGGCTCTTTCTCGCAGAGTTCCTTCGTGTTCGACACGTAGCCGATGGGAGCATCGAACCACACATAGAGCACTTTGCCATCGGCTCCCTCGACGGGTACGGGGATGCCCCAGTCGAGATCGCGTGTCATGGCGCGGGGTTGGAGGTCCATGTCGAGCCACGACTTACACTGCCCGTAGACGTTCGGTCGCCACTCTTTATGGCCTTCGAGAATCCACTGCTTCAGCCAGGGCTGGTATTCGTTCAGGGGCAGATACCAGTTCTTTGTCTCCTTCATCACGGGAGTAGAGCCCGAGATAGTGGACTTCGGGTTGATGAGTTCCGTAGGCGAGAGGTCGCGTCCGCACTTCTCGCACTGGTCGCCATAGGCCCGCTCGTTGTGGCAGTGGGGACACTCGCCGACGACATAGCGGTCGGCCAGGAACTGATGGGCCTCCTCGTCGTAGAGCTGTGTGGTGGTCTGTTCGACGAGCTTTCCTTCGTCGTAGAGCTTGCGGAACCATTCGGCGGCAAACTCATGGTGTATCTTCGACGTGGTGCGGCTGTAGATGTCGAACGAGATGCCGAACTCCTCGAACGAGTCTTTAATCAGCTTGTGGTATCGGTCGACGATGTCCTGTGGTGTGACGCCTTCTTTGCGGGCCAGCAGCGTGATGGGCACGCCGTGCTCGTCGCTTCCTCCGATGAATAAGACATCCTCTTTCTTCAGGCGCAGATAGCGCACGTAGATGTCGGCAGGCACATAGACGCCGGCAAGGTGGCCGATGTGGACACCACCGTTGGCGTATGGCAGTGCCGAGGTAACTGTTGTTCTCTTGAATTGCTTGTTTGTCATACTTGTATGTTTGATGTTTGTGAATGTTTCGAGGTACGTGGTACGAGAATACTTATATTATACTTCAGGCGAAGAAGAGATAGGCGATGGCGATGGCAGCCAGGATGCCTGCTAGGTCGGCCATCAGTCCGCAGGGCACGGCATGGCGTGTGTTCTTGATACCCACCGAGCCGAAGTAGACGGCAAGGATATAGAACGTCGTGTCGGTAGAGCCCTGGAAGATGCACGTCAGTCGGCCCACAAACGAGTCGGCTCCATACTGCGTCATCGCGTCGACCATCATACCGCGTGCACCGCTGCCCGAGAGGGGCTTCATCAGAGCGGTAGGCAAAGCGGCCACGAAGTCGCTGTTGCCGCCACAGGCCCGAACGCACCATGCGATGCCGTCGATGAGCATGTCCATGGCACCTGAGGCACGGAACACACCGATGGCCACGAGGATGGCCACCAGGTAGGGGATGATGCGCACCGCCGTTTGGAATCCTTCCTTGGCACCCTCGATAAAGGCATCGTAGACGTTCACCCGCTTACGCATCCCGGCCACGATGAAGCTGACGATGACCGTCATCAGCAGAATGTTGGCAATGAGCGTAGAGACGGTGTTCATCTGCTCCTTCGGCATCTGTGAGAAGCCCCAGATGATGGCGGCCACTACGGCACACATTCCGCCCAAGGTGAGCAGGAGGGTGCGGTTGAGCAGGTTGATGCGCTGATAGAGCGAGGTGATGATGATGCCTGCCAAGGTGGAGAAGAAAGTGGCTAATAATATAGGTATAAAGACATCCGTCGGCTGGGCCGCTCCAAGCTGCGCCCGGTAGACGAGAATCGACACGGGGATGATTGTCAGTCCGCTGGTGTTCAGCACGAGGAACATAATCATAGAGTTGGAGGCGGTGGACACTCTCGAAGCCCCAGAAGCCCCCCCTACGGCCCCCGAGGGGGCTTCATTACTCTTCAGGG
>CAMORS010000038.1 GCA_946624005.1 uncultured Prevotella sp.
GGAGAGTAGGTAGCCGCCTTTTTTGAAAAGAAGAGTCCCGTTCCTCAGATGAGGAAAGGGACTTTTTTGTTGTATATTGTTTTTAATATTAACTATTGCATTGGGAAGAGTCCGTAGAGCTCGGCGTCTATGGTGTCTGTGATGCGACGGAAGTCCTGTGGGTTGCTTTCAAACTTTGTAGTGTCGCCGTTTACAATGATGAGGTGTCCCTTGTAGGTCTCGATCCATTCTTCGTAGCGCTTGTTCAAGCCGGTTAGGTAGTCGATACGGATTGATTTCTCGTATTCGCGTCCTCTTTTCTGTATCTGTGCTACGAGATTAGGGATGGACGAACGGATATAAATCATAAGGTCGGGCAGTTTGACGAGCGACATCATGAGGTCGAAGAGGTCGGAATAGTTGTCAAAGTCGCGTTTCGACATCATTCCCTGGTCGTAGAGGTTTGGCGCAAAGATGCGTGCATCCTCGAAGATGGTGCGGTCTTGGATGATGGTATCTTCCGACTTGCTGATTTCCACTACCTCCTTGAAGCGTTTGTTGAGGAAATAAACCTGTAGGTTGAACGACCATCGGGCCATATCCTCGTAGAAATCGGCGAGGTACGGATTGTTGTCGACGGGTTCGAAGCGGGGTGTCCAGCCATAGCGTTTGGCCAGCATTTTGGTGAGTGTTGTCTTGCCGCTTCCGATGTTTCCTGCTATTGCGATGTGCATAGTGTTATTTTTTTTCGTTATTTCGTTATTTCGACGAATATTTATTCTGGAGGGAACAGGCCGAAGAGCATCGCGTCGATACGATCAACGATGGTGGCGAAGTCGTGCTTGTTGTTGAGAAAGTCGATGTTATCCACGTCGATGGTCAGCACTTTTCCTTTATATTTATGATAGACAAAGTCGTCGTAACGACGATTCAGGCCCTGAAGGTATTCCAGCTGGATCGTCTGTTCGTAGTCGCGGCCGCGTTTTTGGATATTGGCCACGAGGTGAGGCACCGACGAGCGAAGGTAGATCATGAGCTCGGGCAGCTTGGCCACGCCTATCATCTGCTCGAACAGCTCCATGTAGGTCTGGTAGTCGCGATCGTCGAGGTTGCCCATGTCCTTGTTGTTGGCGGTGAAGACGTAGACCCCCTCGAAGATGGAGCGGTCTTGTATGATGGTCTCTTTCGATCGAGCTATCTCGAGGAGGTCGCGGAAGCGGTGCTTCAGGTAGTACACCTCGAGGTTGAACGACCATCGCTGGATGTCCTTATAGTAGTCTTCGAGGTAGGGGTTGAACTCCACGTCTTCGAAACGTGGTGTCCATCCGTAGTGCTTGGCCAAGAGCGTAGTGAGTGTCGTCTTGCCGCTTCCGATGTTTCCAGCTATAGCGATGTACACGTTGTGGTGTTTGTTTAGGTCGTCTTTTAGCCGCAAAGGTACGAAAAGAATGCAAAAGAACAAAGGAAATGCCTTTTTTTTAAACTTTTTTTCTAAATTGCAGATTATAAGTTTCGCTTCATGGCGAGGCTACGTTGTTCATGCTCTGTTGGAAAACCGTGTCAGCCTCTCCTGATGCGAAAGTTCTGACCGAGAAATAAAATTTACTACAATAAAAGCTAATTTTTTGTATCTGATGAACGTATTTGGATAATAATTAGTACATTTGCAGCCGATTTTCTGATAGAATTAGGTGAATCTGATTATCGATATAGGCAATACGTTCGTGAAGATGGTGAGTCTCGACGGCGACACCATCCGTCAGGAGCGTGTCACCTTGGCTGATGAAGAGCAGATCAGACTGTTCTGCTACCGTCAGCCTTTCGAAGCAGGCATCTATTGCAGTGTTGTCGACCTGCCTGAACGTATCGAGCAGCTGTTGTCAGAGCTGCCCTTCCCGATGTTGCGCTATCAGAGCGGTGTGACCCCCATCCCCCTTCGCAGTCGCTATCTGACACCGCTGACGTTAGGGGCCGACCGCATGGCAGCTGCTGTAGGAGCCAGTATGCAATGGCCCACACGAAATATCCTGATTGTCGATGTAGGCACGTGCGCCACTTTCGACTTCGTCAGCTGCGACGGTGAGTATTTGGGTGGCAACATCTCGCCAGGAGCGTCGATGCGGCTGAAGGCGATGCACCAGTTCACCGGCCGACTGCCTTTGGTGGAGTTGGAAGGTGAGACTCCCCCCTTCGGTACCGACACAGCGACGGCAATCCGTTGTGGAGCGCTGACGGGGTTGCAGATGGAGATAGAGGGCTACGCCCGTCGCTATTCAAGGAAGTTTGAACGACTGATTGTCTGCCTGACGGGTGGCGGTGACGGCATGAGTCTCGACCTGCCCGATGTGGAGGTTCATTACGATCAGTATCTGGTGCCCCGCGGCCTGAACGAGATATTACAGTGGAATAGACAGTCTGTCCAGGACGAACAGTTCGAGACAGATTGACGTACATATATATATAGGTATAGCAAACAGAATATGAAATATACGAGATTCTTCTGCAGCCTTGCTATGGCTGCCTCCGCTATTTGTGGCTTTGCCCAGAGTGGTACCAACTCGCCTTATTCGCAATATGGCTTCGGTGTGCTGAGCGAGCCGTCGGCTGGTTTCAATAAAGGTATGGGTGGCGTTGGACTGGCCATCAGAAAAGGCAACCTGGTGAATCCCACCAACCCAGCTTCGTTCTCTGCCATCGATTCGCTCACCTTCATCTTCGATGTAGGCATGACGGGACAGATTACCAACTTCAGCGAGAACGGAGTGAAGAAGAATGCCAAGAATGCCGACTTCGACTATGCCGTGGCTGCCTTCCGAGCCTTCCGCCATGTGGGCGTCAGCTTTGGTGTGCTGCCCTTCAGCAGCGTGGGCTACAGCTATAACAGTACAGGTGCGCTCAACAATGACCAGAACCTCAACTACGTCAATACCTACAGCGGTTCGGGCGGTTTGCGACAGGCTTACCTCGGCGTGGGATGGGAGCCCCTTCGCCATGTCTCTGTCGGTGCTACCTTCGCCTATCTGTGGGGCGACCTGACACGCACCGTGGCTAACAACTATGCCAACGGTAGTGGCACAACGGTGACGACCATCAACACGCTGACCAAGCAGTATAGAGCCAACGTGAGCAACTATCGCCTGATGTTCGGTGCGCAGTATGAACTGCCTCTGGGGAAGACCGACCGCGTGACGGTAGGTGCCACCTTCAGTCCGAAGCACAATCTGAAGTCGACTCCGCGCTGCGAGGTGCTCTCCACCAATACCTCCACCGGTGTAAGCAACTCCACCACCTACGAGGTGAAGCACGGTCTGGAGCAACCCAATATGTTGGGTGCTGGACTCTCGTGGCAGCATGGCAGCAAGTGGCTTGTAGGTCTCGACTACAGTCTGCAGCAGTGGGGCGACACATCGTTCCCTGTCTATGAGGTTCAGAACGAGACTCCCACCTATGCGCTGAGCAGCAGCTATTTCACCGACCGCCATCGTGTGGCTCTCGGTGGCGAATATTGCACCAACCCCATGTCGCGTCGTTTCCTCGGTCGTATCCGCTACCGTTTGGGAGCTTCGTACACCACACCTTATTACAGAATCAACGGCAACGACGGTCCCAAAGAGGTGTCGGTCAGTGCCGGACTGGGCATTCCCATCATCAACGCTTTCAACAACCGTTCGCAGCTGAACATTTCCGGACAGTGGGTACGGCAGGCTTGTAGCGGGATGCTTACCGAGAACTCTTTCCGCCTGAACATCGGCATCACGTTCAACGAGCGCTGGTTCGCTAAGTGGAAAGTGGAATAAAAGGTGAAATAGTAAAAAGGTGAAAGAGTGAAAAAATTCATGTGCAGTCATCGCATACTTCCCTTCGTGACGCTTGGCCTGATGATATCGGGTCTGTTCATCTCTACGTCTTGCAACGAAGTGGTGGAGCATACCGCGCCGGCGGTCAACCCGAAGGACTCGGCATCGATGATGGTGTCGTACGGAGTGAATACACTTATCTCCGACTCGGGCATCATGCGCTATCGCATCGTCAGTGAAGTATGGGAGGTCAACCAGGTGCGCAATCCGTCGCGGTGGATCTTCGAAAAAGGCCTGTTCTTGGAACAGTTCGACGAGAAGTTCCACATAGAGGCTTATATTCAAAGTGATACTGCCTACTATTACGACCAGAAGAAGCTGTGGGAACTGCGTGGCCGCGTCCGTGTCAGGACGAAGGACGGCCTGCGCTTCACCAGCGAAGAGCTCTTCTGGGATCAGTTGCGACATGAGTTCTACAGCAACCGCTTCTCGCATGTCATCACGCCCGAGCGCGAGATGCAAGGCTCTTATTTCCGTAGCGACGAGCGCATGACGCGCTATATGGTCAGCAACAGCAAGGGCTCCTTTGTGCGTGGCAACGACGGCATGGGCACCAACGAGGGCGATACCATCCTCTCGGCTCCTGACAGCGTCAAGTCGATGAAGCGCCAACCGAATACACCAAAGGCAAAGACAACATATTTGGCAGAGTGACGAGTTGACTAATTAACAAGTTGACGAGTTGAAAGGATTGAAAAATGAATGAAGTAGGAATACCATTGATAGTAGGCATCTTGGCGACGTTGGCCCTTTCGGCCTTCTTCTCCGGAATGGAGATAGCCTTTGTCAGCAGCAGCCGCTTGCAGGCTGAGGTGGACAAAGAGAAGATGGGCATCAGCCGTCTGCCGCTGAAGGTGTTCTACGACCATCCCAACAACTTCGTGAGCACCATGCTCGTGGGCAACAACATCGTCCTCGTAGTGTACGGCATTCTCATCGCGACACTCTTCGACAAGACCATCTTCCGCGGTTACGACGCCGCCTTCACCGTACCTGCTGACACCATCCTGAGCACCCTTATCGTGCTCTTCACCGGCGAGTTCCTGCCCAAGACGTTCTTCAAGAGCAACCCCAACCGGTGGCTTGCCGTCTTTTCCTTCCCCGCCTTCCTCTTCTACATCGTGCTGTGGCCCATCTCCCGATTCTCCACCTTCCTCTCGCACATCCTCCTTCGCCTCGGCGGTGTGCGTGTTGAGCGTGAGAAGCAGGGCGAGAGCTTCTCGAAAATCGACCTCGACTACTTCGTGCAGAAGAGCCTCGACAGTGTCAAGGACGAAGAACAGATAGACGACGAGGTGAAGATTTTCCAGAATGCCCTTGAGTTTGCC
The DNA here is from genome assembly GCA_946624005.1 of uncultured Prevotella sp. Classification (GTDB taxonomy): domain Bacteria; phylum Bacteroidota; class Bacteroidia; order Bacteroidales; family Bacteroidaceae; genus Prevotella. The sequence goes on from CAMORS010000038.1 coordinate 5,165, forward strand.
GACACCAAAGTGCGCGACTGCATGGTGCCCCGAACGGAGATCTGTGCCGTATCCGACGACTGCAGCGATCAGGAGCTCATGAGCGCCTTTGTCGACAATGGACGTTCGAAGATTATTGTCTATCACGAGGACATCGACCACATCATCGGTTATATCCACTCTTCCGAGATGTTCCACTCTTCCGAGCAGTGGCGCAAGAACATACGTACCATGCCCTTCGTCCCCGAGACGATGACGGCACGCCGTCTCATGCAGATGCTCCTCCAGCAGAAGAAGTCGCTTGCAGTCGTCATCGACGAGTTCGGCGGCACCAGCGGCATCGTCACCCTCGAGGACATCGTCGAGGAGATTTTCGGCGATATTGAAGATGAGCACGACAGTCAGCAGTACGTCGCTCGGCAGGTGGCCGACGGAGAGTATGTCCTCTCCGCCCGCTTGGAGATCGACAAGGTGAACGACCTCTTCTCCCTCAACCTCCCCGAGAGTGAGGAGTATATGACCGTGGGCGGACTCATCCTCCACGAATACCAGAGCTTCCCGAAGCTCAACGAGGTGGTCAAGATAGGGCGTTTCGAGTTCAAGATTATCAAGAATACAATGACCAAAATAGAGCTTGTCAGGCTGAAAGTTGAAGAATAATTCACTTTTTTTGCCAAAACATGCCCGTGTTTGTTTTCTTTTTTGTAATTTTGCACCGTTTTTGGAGAAATATCCAAGCTACGACCGCCGTCGGAGCCTGTTTCTTCGAAACAAAGACCCCCGCAGACAGGCTTGAAGCCTGCTGTGCAGACAACGAAAATATTAACAAAATAAATAATTAAACAACAAAATGGCAGCAATAGGAAAAATTAGAAGTTGGGGACCGATCCTCGTCACTGTGATCGGTCTTGCCCTTTTTGCATTCATTGCCGAAGAGCTGTTCCGTTCTTTCGATTCGATGCGCAATCAGGAACGTCAGCGTGTAGGCGAAGTGTTAGGTAAGAAAATCGACGTTCAGGAGTTCCAGAAGCTCGTCGACGAGTACACCGACGTTATCAAGATGACTCAGGGACGTGAGAACCTCACCGACGCTGAGCTCAACCAGGTGAAGGACATGGTGTGGAACCAGTATGTCCAGAACGCCATCATCGAGAAAGAGGCCCAGGCCCTCGGTCTTACCGTTACCGACGCTGAGATGCAGGCCATGCTTCAGCAGGGTACCAATCCCGCTCTGGCCAACACCCCGTTTGTCAACCAGCAGACAGGACGCTTCGATGCCAACCAGCTGAAGCAGTTCCTCGCACAGTATGCCAACGCCCAGAAGCAGAATCCGCAGGTGGCCGAGCAGATGCGCCCCATCTACAACTACTGGACGTTCATGGAGAAGAACATCCGTCAGCAGCTGCTGGCTCAGAAGTATCAGGCCCTGCTTGGTGGCTGTCTCCTTTCCAACCCCGTCTCTGCCCGTATGGCCTTCGATGGTGAGAACCAGGAGAGCGACATCCTGCTGGCCGCCTTCCCCTACAGCGACATCAACGACAACAAGGTGGAGGTGACCGATGCCGACATCAAGGCAAAGTACGAAGAGCTTAAGCCGCGCTTCAAGCAGCCCGAGGAGACCCGCGACATCAAGTATGTCGATGTCAAGGTTGAAGCCTCCACTGCCGACCGCGCCGCTCTGAACAAGACCGTCGCCGCCTATCGTGAGGAACTCGCCAATGCCGAGGATCCAGCAGAGGTAGTCCGTAAGAGTGCTTCTATCGTCAGCTATCTTGGCATCCCACAGACAAAGACAGCCTTCCCCCTCGACATTGCCAACCACCTCGACAGCATGGCAGTAGGACAGACAACGGCCGTCATTGAGAACAAGCAAGACAACACGCTCAACATCATCCGCCTCATGGCTAAGCAGCAGCTGCCCGATAGCATCCAGTTCCGCGCCATCCAGGTGGTCGATGCTGATGCCGCCAAGATGAAGACTCGTGCCGACAGTATCTTCAACGCCCTGCAGGCTGGTGCCGACTTCGAGACCATCGCCAAGAAGTATGGTCAGACTGGTGAGAAGACTTGGCTCACCAGTGCCCAGTATCAGCAGTCCAACTCAATGGACAAGGATAGCCGCACCTATCTCAACACGCTCAACACCGCCGCCGTTAACAGCCTCAACAACCTGGCTATGAGCAACGGCAACATCATCCTTCAGGTCACCGACCGTCGCTCTATGGTCGACAAGTACAGCGTCGCTGTCATCAAAAAGACCATCGACTTTACCAAGGACACCTACTCGGCAGCCTACAACAAGTTCTCACAGTTTGTCAGTGAGAACCAGACCCTCGAAGCCATGGAAAAGAACGCCGCCAAGTACGGCTATCAGGTGAGTGAGCGTCCCGGCATGCGCAACAGCGAGCACTATGTGGCCAACATCCACAGCACCCGCGAGGCTCTGAAGTGGATTTTCGATGCCAAGGCTGGTGAAGTGTCTCCCCTCTACGAGTGTGGTGACAACGACCACCTTCTCGTCGTGGCCCTCACAGGCATCAACAAGAAGGGGTATCTCACACCCGACAACAAGGAGCTGAAAGAGTATCTCAAGAGCGAGGTCCTCAAGGATAAGAAGGCCGCCCAGATTATCGAAAAGGTGAAGGGCGTGAAGAGCCTTGCCGATGCCAAGGGTAAGGGTGCTAAAGTCGACACCGTTAAGCAGGTCACCTTCACTGCTCCCGTCTTTGTCAAGCTTACCGGAGCCAGCGAGCCCGCTCTGAGTGGTGCTGTGGCTGCCATCCAGAAGGGACAGTTCTGCAGCACGCCCATCAAGGGCAATGCAGGTGTCTACTTCTTCCAGGTGGAGCGTAAGAACACCCTGAACACGAAGTACGATGCCAAGGCCGCCGAGGAGCGTTCGAAGCAGCGCGTCATGCAGATGGCCGGCAACTTCATGCAGGAACTCTATCAGAACGCCGATATCACCGACAAACGTTATCTCTTCTTCTGATAGCTCTCTTTTCTGATTCGTAGCGGCTGTCGCCGTTCTACATACTCACTAACATCCCCGCCAGCCACGAACGCCTGGCGGGATCTTTTTTTTCATTTTTTCCTTTGCCCATCCCCTCAAAAAGAATGACGTGTCAAGATATTTCATAGAAATATCCTATTGTCCATCTCATGGCAAATCGTTATGAAAACTTAAACTTTCAGTGAGGTTGATGGGAGAATGCTGTAAAATGTGTACTTTTGCATATAACTTTCAAGTAGACGTTGGTATGGACAAGCATATACCTTATTATATATATAGCGCGCTGCTGATTGTAGGCTGTTGGATGCTGGCAGGCTGCAGCAGCGACGACCGGCAGGCGACAGAGAGCGAGATGGACACGATACCCCTGATGGTGATGCAGATTAAGAAGTGCTCGCGGCTGTATACGGCAGAATATCGTGTGCACAAGATTGTGACGCACGACGACGAGGTGCGGCTGCGCGGCACTATTTTCTCGCAGGAGTTCAACATTCCCCTGCCGATGGGCGACAGGAAGATAGCCATCCCGATGGACGCGAAGCTGAAGGCGTACATCGACTTCGGCGACTTCTCTGAAAAGAACATCCGGCGGGAGGGTAATCGTATAGAGCTGGTGCTGCCCGACCCACAGGTGGAACTGACGAGCAGTCGTATCGACCATGATGAGGTGAAGAAGCAGGTGTCGCTGCTGCGGAAGAACTACAGCGACGAGGAGCTGACGCGCTTGGAGCGACAAGGACGTGCTGCCATCGTGGCCGACGTGCCGCGGATGGGTATCATCGGGATGGCCCGCGACGGTGCGGCGCACACGCTGATTCCGATGATTGTGGCGATGGGCTTCGACGAGAAGGACATCACCATCAGCTTCAGGAAAGAGTTCACGCTCGACGATATGCCGCGGCTGCTCTCGAAGCCTGCCAACTGAAAAAATAACGTCGGCGAACAATTGTGAACAGAACGAATATAAGAAAGATAGAGTGATGAGCAGAAGGAGAAAGGAAACAGGCCGCCTGCACGACTGGGTGAGCATCGGGCGCATCGTAGTGCTGCTCGTGGTGGTTGTCTTGGTGTTCGTGGTGAAAGGCTGGCTCGACGATTCGTCGGCCGAAATAGCCACGGAGGGCGAGACGCGGATGTCGCCGACGCAGATAGAAGAGATGCGGCAGATTGGCGAGTGGGAGTTTCTGAGCATAGCCGACGAGGAACTTGTCGACACGGTGCGCCGCGGCTTCTTCAGCGACGACGAGCTGATACGCATCTACTACGGAACGCTCCGTCTGGGCATCGACCTCGGGGAAGCCCGAGAAGGATGGGTCAGTGAGAAGGACGACAGCATCAGCGTGTTGCTGCCACGGGTGCGACTGCTTGACGACGACTTCATCGACGAGGCGCGCACACGGTCGTTCTACGAGAGCGGGAAATGGAGCGATGCCGACCGCCAGGCTCTCTACTACCGTGCAGCGGCGCGGATGCGGACACGCTGTCTGACACCGGAAAATATCCGCAGTGCCGAAGAGAATGCCTCGCGGCAGTTTGCGCAGATGATTCGCTCGATGGGTTTCGAACGGGTGAGCATCCGCTTTGAGGAGTAGGAGTGAGGGAGCCTGCCGTCCGGGAATAAAAACAAAAATGTTATTTTGTTTTGCATTTCGCTTACTCATTGTACAAAATCTTTGCGTTCGAGACAATAAATATACCTATTTTCTTCTCACTTACACAGATTTTTCGTAACTTTGCAGCCGAAAATAGTTTAAGGTAAAATAACAATGACGGATACAAACATCAACAACACGGAAGAGAAGCGAAGCCTGAGCTTCGTAGAACAGATAGTGGAGAACGACCTGGCCGAAGGAAAGAACGGCGGGCGCATACAGACGCGCTTCCCGCCAGAGCCCAACGGCTACCTGCATATCGGACACGCCAAGGCCATCTGCATGGATTTCGGTGTGGCAGAACGCTACAACGGCGTGTGCAACCTGCGTTTCGACGACACCAACCCGTCGAAGGAAGACACGGAGTATGTCGACTCTATCCTGCAGGACATCCAGTGGCTGGGCTTCAAGTGGGGCAACGTCTATTATGCCTCCGACTACTTCGAGCGGCTGTGGCAGTTTGCCGAGTGGCTCATCCTCCAGGGCAAGGCCTATATCGACGAGCAGACCTCGGAGCAGATAGCCGAGCAGAAGGGCACGCCGACACAACCCGGCACACCGTCGCCCTATCGCGACCGTCCCATCGAAGAGAACATGGAGCTGTTCCACAAAATGAACACACCCGAGGCCGTGGAGGGCAGTATGGTGCTGCGCGCCAAGCTGGACATGGCCAACCCCAACATGCACTTCCGCGACCCCATCATGTATCGCATCATCCACACGCCGCACCATCGCACGGGAACGACGTGGCATGCCTATCCGATGTACGACTTCGCCCATGGTCAGAGCGACTACTTCGAGGGTGTTACCCACTCGATATGTACGCTGGAGTTTGTGCCCCACCGTCCGCTGTACGACCTCTTCGTCGACTTCCTTCAGGAGAAGGAACAGCAGCACGACTACCGTCCTCGGCAGATAGAGTTCAACCGTCTGAACATGACCTACACCGTGATGTCGAAGCGCAAGCTGAAAGCCCTCGTCGACGAGCACCTCGTCAGCGGATGGGACGACCCGCGTATGCCCACCGTCTGCGGTATGCGCCGCAGGGGCTATTCGCCGGAGAGCATCCGCAAGTTTATCGACAGCATCGGATATACCAAGTTTGACGCCCTCAACGACGTAGCCCTCTTAGAGGCTGCCGTGCGCGACGACCTCAATGCCCGCGCCCTTCGCGTCAGCGCCGTGCTGGACCCTGTGAAGCTGGTCATCACCAACTATCCCGAGGGTAAGACGGAGGAGATGACAGCCGTGAACAACCCCGAGAACGAGGCCGACGGCACGCACACCATCACCTTCAGCCGCAACCTTTGGATAGAGCGCGACGACTTCATGGAAGAGGCCGGCAAGAAGTTTATGCGCCTGGCTCCCGGCAAGGAGGTACGCCTGAAGAACGGCTACATCATCAAGTGCTGTGAGGATCATCCGTGCGACAAGGATGCCGACGGACGCGTGACGACCATCTACTGCACTTACGACCCCGAGACACGCAGCGGACTGCCCGGTGCCGACCGTAAGATTAAGGGCAAGACGCTCCACTGGGTGAGTGCCGACCACTGCCGCAAGGCTGAGGTGAGAATCTACGACAGGCTGTTCAACGTTGAGAACCCCGGTGCCGACGACCGCGACTTCCGCGAGCTGTTGAACCCGCAGTCGCTCACCATCCTCGACAACTGCTACGTCGAGGAGTATGCCGCCGAGAAGAAGGCTGGTGAGTATCTGCAGTTCCAGCGCATAGGTTACTTCATGGCCGACGCCGACTCTACCGCCGACCATTTAGTGTTCAACAAGACGGTCGGCCTGAAGGACACCTGGTCAAAACAAAACAAATGACAGACAGCTATTTCGAGACAGAAAGATTTCGCGCCCTGCTCGACGAATACGAAGAGTGTGAGCGGCAAGGCAAACCCTGCATCGTCAGCTCAGACGAATATGCCGATTTTGCCGAATACTATCAGGAGAAAGGCATGGAGGAGAAGGCCCTGCACGCTGTGCAGCAGGCCCTCGACCTCTATCCCGGAGCCGTAGGACCCTTGGTTTTTGCCGCGCGCTACGCCCTCACGAGGGAGAACGACGTTGAGAAGGCTGCCGCCTATACAGAGCAGATAGAAGACAAGAGCGACCTCGAATACCTGTACATCATGGGCGAGATTCTCCTCTTCAAGGGGCAGGTGGCCGATGCCGACATCTACTTCGAAGAAGAGACGGACAGCGTGAGCGACGACGATCTGGACGACTATTACCTCGACGTGGCCACTATCTTCGCCGACTACGACTGCATCGAAGAGGCCGAGCGGTGGTTCGACCGTTGTGAGGAGACCGACAGTCCCGATTATCTGGAACTCTATGGTCGCATCCTCTTCGGCAAGGGATTCTTCGACGAAGGGGAGAAGGTGATGAACCATCTGCTCGATGGCAATCCTTACAATAGCAACTACTGGAACATCCTGGCAACAGCCCACTTCCAGCATGGAAATATCGAGGAAGCCATCGACAGCAGCGAGTATTCCATTGCCATTAACCCCAACGACGACGAAGCGCTGCTCACCAAGGCCCACAGCCTGTTTGTCCTCGGCAACTACGAGCAGGCAATGGTCTTCTATGAGCGTTTCAACAAGCTGCGCTCGTCGGCAGAGAGCCATCTGCAGGTGGCTCACTGTCTGATGGCCCTTGAGCGTTACGAAGAAGGCATTGACCATCTGCGAGAGGCTGAGAAGAAGGCTCAGAACAACCCTGCGCTGCTGCTCGAGATTTATCAGGAGATAGCCTATATGCTGGTCTACCTGGGCCAACTCGACCAGGCAATCAACTATATGGAGAAAACAGAGACGCTCGACTGCGACCACGAGGAGATGCTCGTCGTCAAAGGTCATCTCTACCTCACCTCTGGCTACCTCAGCGAGGCGCAGCAATGTTTTGAAAGGGCTATCGTCGAGACAAACAACCAGGGGAAAATCTTCCTGCGTGTGGCCTCCTCGGTGTATGACAACGGCTACAAGGAACTGGCCTACAGGATGTTGCGCCTGCTTAAAGATACCGACATTCAGGACAACTACGCTGGCTACTCCTACTTCGTGCTCTGTTTCTACCACGACAAAGACAAGCACTACTTCATGAAGTTTCTGCGGAAGCTGACGCAGGAGAATCCCACGGAAGCCAGGGCCATGCTTTTCGAGATATTCCCTGACGACCTCACCCCCGACGAATATTGCAACTATGCAGAGGAACACATCGTCGGTGACTGGAAATAATACTGAACAACTCATGAACTGGATAAGCTCTCTACTCGACAATCTGAACTATGGCACCATCTTCTTCCTGATGATGCTCGAGAGCACCGTTGTGCCCGTGCCATCCGAACTCGTCGTCTCGCCCGCTGCCTACCACGCTGCCGGCGGCAACCTCAACCTGTGGCTCGTCATCCTTTTTGCCACACTTGGTGCCGACCTGGGGGCAACAATCAACTATGTCGTGGCCTACTACGTAGGGCGCCCCGTTGTCTACCGCTTTGCCAACAGCCGGCTGGGCCGACTCTGCCTGCTCAACCAGCAGAAGGTGGAGAAGAGCGAGAAGTACTTCTACGACCACGGCATGGTGGCCACCATCACCGGAAGACTTATCCCCGGCATCCGACACCTCATTTCCATTCCCGCAGGCCTGGCCAAGATGCACTATGGCTGGTTCCTGCTCTATACTACGCTGGGAGCGGGTGCTTGGAACATTATCCTCGCCGCCCTGGGATGGTATCTCCACGCCATCGTGCCTGAGGAGCAGTTGCACGACAAGATACTGGAGTATGGCGACTATATCAAGTGGGGCATCATAGCCATCATCGTAGTCGTCGCTGCCTACTATGGCATCAGGTATGTCGTCAAAAAGCGGAAAGGGTGAAAACAACATTTGTTATTGTTTTTTAAAAAGAAAGCATCGGGCGGCAAGAATTATGAATTTATTTAAAATAGTTTTGTCACTTGAAGAATAATGTCTAAATTTGTACTTCAAAACAACCATTTAGACAACTCATGAAGACCAGAATAATAGCATTGATGATGGCCATGATGCCCGTCTGCGGCATGATGGCGCAGAAGATAACGCTCGGTTCGTGCACCACGAAAGACGGCGGACAGTATAAAGGCGAGATGGTGGCCGGCAAGCCCCACGGCAAGGGCAACGTGCTCTATCCCAATGGCGATATCTACGAGGGCGAGTACGTCAAGGGCAAACGTCAGGGACACGGTGTCTACACCTTCTCCGATGGTGAGAAATACGACGGCGAATGGATGCTCGACCAACAGCACGGACGAGGTACTTTCTACTTCAACAACAACAATAGGTATGTAGGCCTGTGGTTCCGCGACTATCAGCAGGGCCACGGCATCATGTACTATTACAACGGCGACAAATACGAAGGCAACTGGCATCAGGACCGCCGACAAGGCAAGGGTAAGTATACCTTTGCCAGCGGAGCCTACTACGACGGCGAGTGGCGCGACGACAAGAAGTGGGGCAAGGGATTCTTCGACTGGGGCGACGGCACAACCTACGACGGCCAGTGGGAGAACAACCAGCGCCACGGAAAAGGAACGAACAAATACGCCGACGGTGATGTCTATACCGGCGATTGGAAAGACGACATCCAGAACGGGCGAGGCATCTACAAATTCCAGAACGGCGACCGCTACGAGGGAGCCTACTACCAGGGAGAGCGCACCGGCGAGGGCATCTTCTATTATGCCAACGGCGATAAATACGTGGGTCACTTCCGCGAGGGCGACAAAGACGGACAAGGCACGTTCACCTGGAAGAACGGCGATGTATACGTAGGCCAGTGGAAGGCCGACCGCCAGAACGGCAAGGGCAAGCTCACGAAGAAGAGCGGCGACGTCTACGACGGTATGTTCAAGGACGGTGACATCGAGGGTGAGGTCATCATCCACTATCACGACGGGTCGAAGTTCAAGGGTATCTATAAGGACGGCAAACGCAACGGCGTGGCTATCGAGGAAGACAAGGAAGGCCACCGCTTCGAAGGCTCGTACAAAGACGATGTGCGCGACGGCAAGTTCGTAGAGAAGAACCGCGATGGCTCCATCACAGCTATCGGCACCTACACCAATGGACGCCGTCAGGTGCAATAGCGCTACAGAACATACTTGATACAAACTATCAAATAAAAAATAAAGGAAAGATGACAACGACGAAGAAAACAAGTGCCAAACGCACGACGAAGGATAATCGCCCGAAGCACATCGGACTGGTGAAGAACGATCCCTATCTCGAACCTTTCGAGGAAGCTATCCGCGGAAGGCACGACCATGCATTGTGGAAGCTAAACCAGCTGACCAACAACGGACGGCGCACGCTCGAAGACTTTGCATCGGGCTACGACTACTATGGTCTGCACCGCACCGGACGCGGCGGATGGGTTTTCCGCGAGTGGGCTCCCAATGCCACAGACATCTATCTGATTGGCGATTTCAACGACTGGCAGGAGACCGAACAGTATCAGCTGAAGCGCATCGCAGGCACCGACAACTGGGAGCTCCGACTGCCTAAGAAAGCCATGCAGCACGGACAGCTCTACAAGATGAGCGTCCACTGGAACGGTGGACAAGGGGAGCGCATCCCGGCATGGGCAAGGCGTGTCGTACAAGACGATCAAACGAAGATATTCTCCGCCCAGGTGTGGAGTCCAGAGCAGCCTTACGAATGGAAGAAGAAGACCTTCCGTCCGAAGAAGAGCCCACTGCTCATCTACGAATGCCACATCGGTATGGCACAGGATGCTGAGAAGGTGGGCACCTACAATGAGTTCCGCGAGAATATCCTCCCACGCATTGCCGCCGATGGCTACAACTGCATCCAGATAATGGCTATACAGGAGCATCCCTACTACGGCTCGTTCGGATACCATGTTTCGTCGTTCTTCGCTGCCAGCAGCCGTTTCGGCACACCCGAAGAGCTGAAACTGCTCATCGACACGGCTCACCAGATGGGCATAGCCGTCATTATGGATATCGTCCACAGCCATGCTGTGAAGAACGAGGTGGAAGGCTTGGGCAACCTCTGCGGTGACCCCAACCAATACTTCTATCCCGGCGACCGCCATGAACATCCCGCATGGGATAGCCTTTGCTTCGACTATGGCAAGGACAACGTCATTCACTTCCTGCTCTCCAACTGCAAGTACTGGATTCGCGAGTTCCACTTTGACGGATTCCGCTTCGATGGTGTCACATCCATGCTCTACTACAGCCACGGACTGGGAGAGGCTTTTACCGGCTATCCCGACTATTTCAATGGAGGTGAGGACGACAATGCCATCTGCTACCTGACGCTGGCCAACCTGCTTATCCACGAGCTCAACAAGGATGCCATCACCATCGCCGAGGAGGTGAGCGGCATGCCGGGACTGGCAGCCAAGTTTGAGGATGGTGGTTTCGGCTTCGACTATCGCATGGCCATGAACATTCCCGACTACTGGATCAAGACCATCAAGGAGCAGAAAGACGAAGACTGGAAGCCCAGCTCCATTTTCTGGGAGGTGAAGAACCGTCGTGCCGATGAGAAGACCATCTCCTACTGCGAGAGCCACGACCAGGCCCTTGTGGGCGATAAGACCATCATCTTCCGCCTCATAGATGCCGATATGTACTGGCACTTCAAGAAGGGTGACGAGAACGAGGTGGCCCGTCGAGGTATCGCCCTGCACAAGATGATACGTCTGGTCACGGCGGCCGCTATCAATGGTGGCTACCTTAACTTCATGGGCAATGAGTTCGGACATCCTGAATGGATTGACTTCCCTCGTGAGGGCAACGGATGGAGTTATAAGTATGCCCGCAGGCAGTGGAATCTCGTCGACAACAAGGAGTTGTGTTACCACTGGCTGGGCGACTTCGACCGCGAAATGCTACGTGTTATCACTTCCGAGCGCAACTTCCAGCGAACGAAGGTGCAGGAGATATGGCACAACGATGGCGACCAGATTCTTGCCTTCATGCGTGGCGACCTGGTGTTCGTCTTCAACTTCTCGCCGACACGGTCGTTTGCCGACTACGGCTTCCTCGTGCCGACAGGTAGCTATAGCGTCGTGCTGAATACCGATGCGGTGCAGTTTGGTGGCAACGGCTTGGCCGATGACAGCGTCACCCATCTGACCAACTACGACCCTGTCTACGTCGAGGATCACAAAGAGTGGCTCAAGCTCTATATTCCCGCTCGTTCAGCCGTGGTACTGAGGAAGAACTAATACATGCAAAATGCTGCAAGCGAAAGAAAAAGGGCGATGCATCACGCACCGCCCTTTTTCTTCTTTTCAACTTATATAATAATACACGTATTTTTCCCTATTGCGCCAGATGTCACCTACCGGCTGTTGTTTCCTCCTCGTTTGAAGAGGGTAGGGAGGCACTTCTTCCCTTCCTTGTAGGATTCCGGTAAGGGCCTTTTCCCCTTCCTTGTCGGAGGCTGGTGGAGGCCTATTTCCCCTTCCTTAGGAGGGTTAGGAGAGGTCACAATCTTTTCTTCTTGGCTGCTGCCCCTTTCCTCGAGGGACAATGGCCTTTGGTGATGGCAGGTCTTCTGACTATGCTCCGCCCTTCAAGCACCTTCTCGCACGGGATAACCGGCAATGGCATTGCTTGCGGCATAATGGAGCTCACAGCTGCGGGACAGTGGGAGATTTTCACTCCCTTCCCTTTTTAATCGCGCTGGTAGCGAACCAAAACCGCTGCAAAGATACGAAAGATTTCGGAAACGCCAAAGGAAAAATGAAAAAAAAGAGTGAAAAATTTTGTTGTTTGTAAAAAATGTCTTACCTTTGCACGCAGTATTCACCCATTAAAGAAAGAAAGCCTATCGATACATTGTTACTTCAATAATAAAAAAGAACGGAAAATGAACAGTTTCAGCCAGATGACCAACGAAGAGTTGGCATTGTCTTACGTTGAAGGTAACAATAGGGCTTTTGATGAGCTGCTCAGACGAACACAGTCAGAGTTGTTTACCTATATCTTATGTGTCGTTCACGACGAGGAGATGGCCAACGACATCTTCCAAGAGACGTTTGTCAAAGTGATTATGCGTCTGCACCATGGCCGCTACGAGGCTAAGGGGAAGTTTGCCGCCTGGCTCGTCAGAATAGCACACAACGTCATCATGGACTGGTATCGCGACCACCAGCAGCAGAACCTCGTGGAGGTGGCGACCGACAACGACCTGTCAAACTTCGGCGGGGAAGATGTCCTGGAGCGCAACATCGAAAATGCTTATGTCAACGACCAGGTGATGAGCGATGTGCGGCAGCTGATGAATGGTCTGCCGCCGATGCAGCGCGAGGTGGTATATATGCGCTTCTTCCAGCAGTTGTCGTTCCGCGAGATAGCCGAGGCGACGGGTGTGAGCATCAATACATCGCTCGGGCGCATGCGCTATGCTCTGTTGAACATGAGGCGCATGGCCAGAGACAATCGTCTGGAGCTCTGCCTGGAATAGGCTACAGCTGTGTGAGGTTGTGGATGGTGGCTATTGGGTCGGCGGCACGGAATACGTAGCTGCCGCTGACAAGGACATCGGCTCCTGCGCTGACGAGGCGCGGGGCCGTTTCGTTTTGCACGCCACCGTCTATCTCGATGAGGGCGTTCGACTGGCTCTCGTCGATGAGCTGGCGCAGACGTTTCGTCTTGTTGATGGCCTGCTCGATGAACTTCTGACCTCCGAAGCCAGGGTTGACGCTCATCAGGAGGACGAGGTCGACATCGCCGATAATATCCTCGAGCATGCTCACAGGTGTAGCAGGATTAAGGGCCACTCCGGCCTTCATGCCGGCATCGTGTATTTCCTGCACTGTGCGGTGGAGGTGGGTGCACGCCTCGTAGTGGACAGTCATGAGCATGGCTCCAGCCTTGGCCGTTCGGCTGATGTAACGTTCGGGCTGAACGATCATGTAGTGCACATCAAGAGGTTTCTGACAGATTTTCCCTACGGCCTCCAAAACAGGGAAACCGAAGGATATGTTGGGTACGAAGACACCGTCCATGATGTCCATGTGGAGCCACTGGGCTTCACTGCGGTTGATCATTTCGATGTCAGGCTGCAGGTTGGCGAAGTTGGCCGACAGCAGCGAGGGGGAAACAATTGTTGACAAGGTATTGATGAAGGTTGAGGGTTGATGGATTGCGTTTCGCGCAGGAGTGGTCGATGCATCGGGATGCATCTTAGTTGAGCAGGAGCTTGCGGTCGTAGCCTCGCGTACGATGGTCGTTAAAGGCGTAGGCGATGCGGCGAATCATGAAGAGCGTCGCTTCGGAAGGTCCTGACATGTTGTTGGCGGGTGTAGAATATTGCATAGGCAAAGTTTTTAAAGATGAGATGTCGTTTGTATATATAACGGCTTTTTTCTTGATTTATTGTGTCTGGAGTGAACTTTTTTTTCTTACGCTTTGCTTTTTCGGACGAAATAGTGTAACTTTGCAGTCGAAAAAATGCAGAAGAATGATCATTAAAGTTTGCGGCCTGCGCGAGGCTGACAATATTCGCGACATTGCGGCGTTGCCCGTAGGCATGCTGGGCTTCGACTTCCGCCCGCAAAGTGAGCGCTTTGTGAGGATGATCTCGTCGAAAGCCGGTATCATCCCAGACTATTCGGAGCAGCGTATAGCATCATGTACGAAGAACGAGGAGCTGGAAGATTCTTGTTCGAGGAGCAAGGAGCGAGGAGCGAGGAGTGAGAATAGTCTTGTGGAAAGCGGAGAGGGTAATCTTGCTCCCCATTCCTCGCTCGCTGCTCCCCATTTGGTTGGCGTCTTTGCCGATGATATGCCCCAAAACATCTTCACGCGAATCTATAATTACGAACTCGACAGCATTCAGTTGGAGGGCGACGAGTCGGCAGTGATGATAGACAACCTGCGCCGCAGCGTAGTGCCTGACATCGCGCCTACTATTTCCATCATCAAGACCCTGCATGTCAGTAGGGCTGACGATATGCTGCGATGGAAGGATTATGAGGGGCATGCCGATTTCTTGCTGTTCGACATTGAAGAGAAAGACCGTGTGCAGACGTTGATAGATGCCTACGAGGGCACCATCCCTTTCCTCCTGCGATGCGGTTTGCAGCCCGGTGATGCCGAATTTGTTAACTGCCTGCATCATCCGATGTTGGCTGGCTTCGACCTGAACGAGGGCTTTGAGACCGCACCCGCCGTCAAGGATGTTGTGCAGCTCCAGACGTTCATAGCCGAGCTCACAACTTCCTAACTTCCTAATTCCTCATTTCTAACTTCTAATTTCTAACTCCATGTCCCTACAAGAGTTTCTGAACAACGGTGACATCTTTGCTCATCGTGCTGGAGCACAAATCATAGAAACAGGCGATGGCTTCGCCCGTGCACAAATGACTGTCGGTCAGCAACATCTCAATGCTGGCGGTGTCTGTCAGGGTGGGGCGATGTTCACCCTTGCCGACCTGGCCTTGGCAGCCGTCATGAACGGTCGCGAGCAGCTCACCTTCAGTTTAGAGAGCACCATCTCGTTTCTGCATCATGCCCTGCCGGGCGATGTGCTGACGGCGGAGGCTCATGAACTATTGAACCATCACAAGATACCTTATTATCAGGTGCAGGTAAAGAATCAGCGGGACGAGTTGGTCTGCGTGATGACTGGTCTGGCCTATCGCACGGGAAACACACTATCCTTGGACGATTAGCCCAGTTTGCGAAAAACGTATTGTGGTTGTGTTCTTCTGTCTATTCGGCTGGCTGACAGCACCATTTGGTGACTTTGATCATGACGGCCATGCCCGGGATTTCTTTCAGGAGGAAATACTTGCCGGAGGAGCGCACGAGTCGTCCGGTGAGGCCGGACAACGGGCCATGGTGCACAAGAACGCGAGCACCGGGTTTCATGCGAGCCTCTTCTTCGCTGATGAATTTCTTCATCAACAATTCAGGATTGCACATGGTGATGAATTCGTACATCTGACGTGAGGGGATGCTGTAGAATGTCTGCGAACCGCGTTCCTTGCGCAGGATGTAATAGTGTCCTTTGAAAACGTCGAGAATGTCGACTATCTGTTTGTCGTCGACATTCTTTTTCAGAAAGAGCAGGTTGGTGACAACAGGGCGCAGTTCGTGTCGGCGTTGCCCTTCACGGTCGACGAAATCGACATGCTGAAGCGGCACAAAGGCATCGATGCCTTGACTGGCCAGATGGTCGTACAGTTCCTTTTGGTTCAGTCCATACAACTGCACGGCGTACCATGGATGCTGGTCGTCGGCAAGGTGGTTGGTCTGGTAGTTCTGCCAGTCGGACATCTTTTATGAATAAAATATGAATGAATGAGAAAGGTGAAAAGAAGCCTTTCCACCTTTCTTTTTTTTTTCGTCAGAACTCTGAGGTGAAGTGGAATCGGATGTGCTTGAAGTCTTCCTGAGCCATTTGCAACACATAGCCAGAGTCGGCCAGGAAGACGTCGCGCCCTTCCTTGTCCTTGGCCATATACTGATATTTGCGCTTCTTGAAGGCATCCAGCTCCTTTTCGTCGTCGGCCTCTATCCAGCACGCTTTATACAGATGGACGGGTTCCCAACGGCAGCGTGCGTTGTACTCGTTCTCCAGGCGATATTGGATGACCTCAAACTGCAGCTGTCCCACAGTGCCGATAATCTTTCGGTTGTTGAACTGGTTGACAAACAACTGTGCCACACCCTCGTCCATCAACTGGTCGATGCCTTTCTGCAACTGTTTGGCTTTCATCGGGTCGTCGTTCTCGATGTATTTGAACATCTCGGGCGAGAAGGAAGGCAGTCCGCGGAAGTGCAGCTGTTCTCCTTCGGTCAGCGTGTCGCCAATCTTGAAGATGCCGTTGTCGGGCAGACCGACGATGTCGCCGGGCCATGCTTCCTCGATGGTCGACTTGCGCTGAGCCATGAACTGTGTGGGTGATGTGAAGCGCAGTGTCTT
>CAMORS010000039.1 GCA_946624005.1 uncultured Prevotella sp.
GCGAAGTTGGCGTTGCCGGCAGGCGGCAGTCCGAACTTCCAGCGTGGGTCTTTCTCCAGTTTGTCGGCTCCCCAGTCGCTGAGGTTGAACGGTGGGTTGGCCATGATGAAGTCGGCCTTCAGCGTGGGGTGCTGGTCGTTGAAGAACGTGTCGGCATACGACTGTCCGAGGTTGGCCTCCAGTCCACGGATGGCCACGTTCATGTGCGCCATCTTCCATGTGCTGGGGTTGGCTTCCTGCCCATAGACGCTGATGTCCGAAAGTTCCTTCTGGTGGTTCTTGATAAACTTGGCACTCTGAACAAACATACCACCCGAACCACAGCATGGGTCATAGACACGGCCTTGGAAGGGCTGCAATATCTCAACAATGGTACGAACGATGCAACTGGGAGTATAGAATTCGCCAGCATTCTTGCCTTCCATCGATGCGAACTTCTGCAGGCAATACTCATAGACGCGCCCCAACAGGTCTTTTTCTTCGCCAGAGGCATACATCTCGATGTTGGAGAAGAGGTCGACAACATCGCCCAGGCGGCGCTTGTCCAATTCAGGACGGGCATAGTTGCCAGGCAACACACCCTTCAACTTCGGGTTCTCGCGCTCGATGGCCTGCAGCGCATCGTCGATGACACGCCCCACCTCCGGCGTATGAGCAGCCAGAGAGATAACGTTCCAGCGAGCCTCCTGCGGTACAAAGAACACGCCATCGGCCTCATACTCGTCCTTATCCTCCACGTCAGCGTATTCATCTTCCAACAGTTCCTTGAACTTCACTTCAAACTTATCGCTGATATACTTCAGGAAAATAAGTCCGAGAACCACGCCCTCATACTCCGAGGCATTCAGGTTGCCACGCAGTTTATCGGCTGCCCGCCATATCACTTCTTCAAAACCTATCGAGGTCGTATTCTCGTTTTTCTTCTTTGCCATTATTCTTGTTTTTGGAGTGGGACAAAACTGAAGTACCTAGAGGTGGTCGAAAAATTGCGACCACCTCTGAGACTTTGTCTCGTTTTATAGATTGGCTACAAAGATACTAATTTTGATTCAAATAAAGGCAAATATTTTACACTTTTTAATCATGTTCGTGTTAACATGTGTATTTCTCCAGTACTTACTGATGGAGGTTCTGTAGTATGCCGCATAACTCAGGCATACCTTTTCACCGTGCATTCTTTCTTTTACATTTCATACACTTCTATCGGCAGGTTATCAGGATCCCTAAAGAAAAGGAACTGCTTGCCGGTGTACTCGTCCTCGCGGACTTTTTCGTGTGCAATGCCCAAGGCATCGAGCTGGGCTACGGTCTCGGTTATGTCGTCGACCTCAAAAGCCAAATGGCGCAGACCTGCTGCTTCCGGATTGGTCACTCGCGGAGGGGGTGAGGGGAACGAGAAGAGTTCGATGACGTATTCACCGCCCAAGGCGAGGTCTGTCTTATAGGACTTTCTGCTCTCCCGATAATGTTCGGCCAGAATGCTGAAGCCGAGGATACGGGTGTAGAAATCGAGGCTCCGCTGATAGTCGGAGCAGATAATGGCGATATGATGAACCTTATTCAAGTGTAACATGGCTTACAGGGGATCTTGTTCTATCAGTTGAAGTCGACGAACGATGGTTTGGGGTTTCAGAAGCGTGCCAGGCGAGAGTACGGCGTTGGCACCGATGCGGCATCCGTCACCGACGAGCGAACCCAGCTTGTGCATTCCTGTAGAGACGCGTTGCCCATCGACATGGACATACACCGTGTGGTCCTCACGTTCGTTGTAGTGGTTGCAAAGAATGGCACCTGCCTCGATATTCACGCCGTGGCCAATATCACCCGCTATGCACATGCAGGAAAGGATGCAGCGGCATAGCGGGTGAAATGATGATAAGACGGGAGGGGACAGACTATGCCTCCATCTCCTTCTTCAGTCGTTCGGTGAGCATCGGCACAATCTTGTGCAGGTCGCCAACGATACCAAGGTCGGCAACAGAGAAGATCGGTGCAAACTTATCCTTGTTGATAGCAATGATAAAGTCTGACTCTTCCATACCGGCGAGGTGCTGGATGGCACCACTGATGCCACAAGCCATGTAGAGCTGCGGACGGACAGTCTTACCCGTTTGTCCTACCTGACACTCGTGGGGCATCACGCCGTTGTCGACCATTGCACGCGACGACGACACCTGTCCACCAAGCACGTCGGCCAGAGCCTGCAGCTTGTCGAAACCTTCACGGTTGTGAACGCCACGACCTCCCGAGACAAGAATCTTTGCCTCGCCGATGTCGGCGACGTTCTTCTCTGCCTTGATGGTCTTGACGAGCTTCACCTTGAACTTCGATGTATCGAACTTCGGAACAAACTCCGTGACGACACCCTGGCGACCCGGCTGGCGCTGCATCTTCTGCATCACACCGGGACGGACGGTAGACATCTGCGGACGAGTGTCGCGACATACAATGGTGGCCATGAGGTTGCCGCCGAAAGCAGGACGTGTGGAGCGGAACTCCAGCTGCCCGGTCTTCTCGTCGGGCTCGACAACAAGCTTCGTACAGTCAGCCACAAGACCGGCCTTCAGGCGCGAAGCGATGCGCGGAGCAAGGTCGCGACCGATGGTTGTAGCACCATAGAGCACGATGTTAGGCTTGCGGTCGATGACAATCTGGCCCACAGCTTGTGAATACTGCTCAGAGAGATAATCCTTCAGCTCGGGAGCATCAACGACGATAACCTCGTCGGCACCCATCTCGATAAGCGACTGAGCCTGGTCTTTGATGCCACAGCCCAGGAGCATGGCTACGACCTTCTCGCCAAGAGTGTCGGCCAGATCGCGAGCTTTGCCTAAAAGTTCAAAGGCCACGGACTGGATGACACCTTCGCGCTGTTCTGCAAAAACGAATACGTTCTTATAATCTTTCAATTCCATAGACTTCTTACTTTTAAATGATATGTTTCTCTTTCAGTTTGTTCACTATCAGCTCTACGGCCTCTTCTTCGCTCACCTCGTGAACCTCACCGGGAGCTTTCAGGGCCTTCGGGAACGAGCGATACACCTTTGTCGGTGAACCGGCCAATCCGAGCTTGGCGGGATCGACATCAATCTTGTCGGCACCCAACACTTCCACCTCCTTGTCGTAGGCTTCCATGATGCCGCTAACGGTCATATAGCGAGGCTCGAAAGCAGATGCCAAGACGGTGAGGAGGCACTTGCCTTCCACCTCGAGCACCTGGATGCCGTCCTCGTTCTCTTTCTCTACCTGGAGGTTGCCATTGTCGAGCAGCTTGGCATCAGCTACGTAAGTAATCTGCGGCAGGTCGAGATGCTCGGCCAGCTCGGGGCCTACCTGTGCGGTGTCACCATCGATAGCCTGACGGCCGGCGATGATGAGGTCGTAGTCGAGCGTACGACAAAGACCTGAGAGGGCGTACGACGTAGCCAATGTATCGGCGCCGGCAAACTTACGGTCGCTCAAGAGGATGGCACGGTCGGCACCCATAGCGAAGGCCTCGCGCAGCATCACATCGGCCTGGGGAGGACCCATCGAGATGACGGTGACATGAGCACCGTACTGGTCTTTCATACGCAGGGCGAGCTCAAGAGCTCCCTTGTCGTCGGGATTCATAATGCTGGGAACACCCTCACGGATGAGTGTGCCCTTCACGGGGTCGATCTTCACCACCGTGGTATCGGGTACTTGCTTGATACAAACGATAATTTTCATCATAAGGCTGTCCTCCTATTATTTAAACAATTGACCTGCAATCACCATGCGCTGCACTTCCGAGGTACCCTCGTAGATTTCAGTAATCTTGGCATCGCGCATCATGCGTTCGACGGGATATTCACGTGTATAGCCATAGCCACCATGGAACTGTACGGCCTTGGTCGTCACTTCCATCGCTGTCTCAGCTGCGAAGAGCTTTGCCATGGCAGCATCAGCCGAATAAGGCAGGTGCATATCCTTCTTCCACGCAGCACTACGAACGAGCAGACGGGCAGCCTCGACCTTCGTCTTGAGGTCGGCCATCTGGAACTGCGTGTTCTGGAACTTGGCGATGGCACGTCCGAACTGCTTGCGCTCCTTGGTGTACTTCACCGTCTCGTCCATGGCTCCCTGAGCGATGCCCAGTGCCTGCGAGGCGATACCGATACGACCACCGTCGAGGGTCATCATGGCAATCTTGAAGCCCTTGCCCAATTCGCCCAAGAGGTTTTCCTTTGGCACTTCACAGTTCTCGAAGATCAGCTCGCAAGTGGCAGAACCACGGATACCCATCTTCAGCTCCTTCTTACCGATAGAGAAACCGGGCATGCCCTTCTCTACGATGAAGGCCGAGATGCCGCGTGTTCCCTGCGACTTGTCGGTCATGGCCATAACGATGAATACGTGGGCATTGGAAGCATTGGTGATGAAAATCTTCGAACCATTCAGTATCCACTTGTCGCCAGCGTCGACGGCTGTTGTCTGCTGCATGGCAGCATCCGTTCCGGCGTTGGGTTCTGTCAGACCGAAAGCACCAATCCACTCGCCAGAGGCAAGCTTCGGCAGATACTTCATCTTCTGTTCTTCGGTACCATGCTCCATGATAGGAGCCATGCACAGCGAGGTATGGGCAGAAAGCACCACACCCGTCGTAGCGCAAACTCTCGAAAGTTCTTCCACGGCCATGATGTACATCTGGACCGTGCCGCCTGCGCCACCATACTGCTTCGGAACAGGAATACCCATGATGCCAAGTTTTCCCATCTTCTCTACTGTCTCGATGGGGAAACGCTCCTGCTCGTCAATCTCAGCGGCCAAAGGCTTCACTTCGTTTTCTGCAAACGAACGTATCATCTGCAGGAACAGTTGTTCTGTCTTTGAATAGCTAAAATCCATATTGACTTTTCTTTTTTTGTTTTTTTCGACATGACGGTATTCCGAAATAACGGCATTATGGCATAACGTTAAAACGAAATACCGGCATATCGATGTAAGTTAATACTTATAGAATCCTTCGCCGGTCTTTCTGCCCAGCAATCCTGCACGGACCATCTTGCGGAGCAGCGGGTGAGGACGATACTTCGGATCGCCAAACTCGTTGTAGAGCACCTCCATGATGGCGAGGTTGACATCGTTGCCGATGAGGTCGGCAAGAGCCAACGGACCCATCGGGTGGTTAGCACCCAGCTGCATGCACTTGTCGATGTCTTCGGCAGAAGCGATGCCGTCGGCCAGGATGCCTACAGCCTCGTTGATCATCGGGATGAGGATGCGGTTGACGACGAAGCCCGGAGCTTCCTTCACCTCCACGGGCTGTTTGCCAATAGAAGTGGCGAGGTCGACGATACACTTGGTTACCTCGTCGCTGGTGAGCTGACCCTTGATCACCTCCACCAGGGCCATGCGGTCGGCGGGGTTGAAGAAGTGCATGCCAATGAACTGTGCAGGACGACTCGTGCAGGCGGCAATCTCCGTGATGGAGAGCGACGACGAGTTGGTAGCAAAGATGGTCTCGGGCTTACAGATCTTGTCGAGCTCGGTGAACACATCCTTCTTCAGCTGCATGTCCTCGACAGCTGCCTCGATGACGAGGTCGGCATCGGCGAACGTAGCATAGTCGGTGGTCGTTGTGATGTTTGCCAGCATGGCATCCATCGACTCTTTCGTGATTTTTCCTTTCTCCACAAGCTTGTTGTAGCCTTTGGAGATAGAGGCCATGGCCTTGTCAAGGCTGGCCTGCGTGCGGCTCTTCATGACGACGGGCATCTTGGCAGCGAATGCCTTGACGATGCCTTTGGCCATTGTGCCGGTTCCAATAACATAAATTTTCATAATTGTTTATTCTTTAGCGATTTAGATTGATTCTATTGACCTTTAAATGCAGCCTTGCGCTTCTCTAAGAAAGCAGCCATTCCTTCCTTCTGGTCGGCCGTTGCGAAGCAGCTACCGAAGAGTTTGTTCTCCAAGGCGATGGCGTCGTCGGCCGAGAGGTCGTAGCCCTCGTTGATGCTCTGCTTGGCAGCCTGAATAGCTAAAGGTGCATTCTTCAATATCATCTGAGCAAGTTCAAGTGCTTTGTCGAGAAGCTCCTCGCGCTCATAGACGGCGTTGACCAGTCCGATGCGCAGGGCTTCGTCGGCACGGATGACGCGACCCGTGTAGATGAGTTCCTTTGCCATGCCCTGGCCGACCAGTCGTGGCAGACGAACAGTTCCCGAGAAACCGGGAATGATGCCCAGCCCCACTTCCGGCTGTCCGAACTTGGCATTGACGGAAGCGATGCGGATGTCGCAGGCCATGGCCAGCTCACATCCCCCACCAAGGGCAAAGCCATTGACGGCAGCGATGACAGGAATGGGCAGCTGTTCAATCTTGCGGAACACTTGAGCACCGAGACGGCCAAACTCGAAGCCTTCCTGCTCGTTGAGATGAGCCATCTCAGAAATATCGGCACCAGCAACGAACGACTTCTCGCCGTCGCCAGATATAATAAGTACGCGCGTATGCGCATCTATACTACTGACGAAGTCGTTCATCTCGCGGAGGATGGTAGAGTTGAGTGCGTTGAGCGACTTCGGCGCAGATATCTTCAGAAGGCAGATGCCCTCCTGCGGCTGTTCAACCTTAAGAAACTGATAGTCCATCTCTGATAATTCGTTTAATTCGTTCAATTCGTGGTTGAAAAGATTAAACATCCATCGGCTTCAGGTCGGGAGCGATGATGAGCTTAGCCTCTGTGGCAGCCTGCACCTGCTCTACGGTGAACTCCGGATGCAGCTCGCGCAGCACGATGCCATCGGGCGTGATGTCCATGACACCCATCTCGGTGATGATCATGTTCACCTGTCCGGCGGCAGTCAGCGGCAGGGTGCACTCCTTCAAGATCTTCGGGTTGCCCTTCTGCGTGTGCTCCATGGTGAGGATAACGCGCTTGGCACCCACCACCAGGTCCATGGCACCACCCATTCCGGGAGCCATCTTGCCGGGGATAATCCAGTTGGCGAGGTTGCCCTTCTCGTCTACTTGCAGGGCACCGAGGAACGACACGTTGACATGTCCGCCGCGGATGATGGCGAACGATGTGGCCGAGTCGAAGGTACAAGCACCGGGAGCCAGTGTGATAGAACCGCCGCCGGCATTGATGAGGTTCTTGTCCTCCTCGCCTTCAGCCGGTGTGGGACCCATGCCCATTGCACCGTTCTCCGTCTGCAGGGTGACCGAGATGCCTTCAGGCAGATAGTTAGGGATAAGCGTCGGAATACCGATACCCAGGTTCACTACATCACCGTCGTGCAACTCTTTGGCGGCACGCTTTGCGATGACTTCTCTCATTTGATATTTATCCATAATAATAAGGCTTTAGAGATTAATGTTATTATTTTGATTGATATTGTTATTTCATTCCACGTTTGACCATCTCCTGGACGATGAACGACGCCACATCGTCGGCGTAGGTGTTCATGCCGAAGCCGGCGTCGAAGCCCAGTTCCTTTGCCAGTTCGTGAGTGATACGCGCACCGCCACAGCAGCAAATCATCTTGTCGCGCAGGCCCTCAGCCTCCATCAGCTCGATGAAGTTGGTCAGGTTCTGGATGTGCACATCCTTTTGCGTGACCGTCTGCGAGATGATCAGCGCGTCGGCCTTCAGCTCAATGCCCTTAGCGATGAACTCCTCGTTGGGCACCTGCGAACCGAGGTTGTAGGCCTCTATCATGTCGTAACGCTCCAAGCCATAGTGGCCGGCATAGCCCTTCATGTTCATGATGGCATCGATGCCCACCGTGTGTGCGTCGGTACCGGTGGAAGCTCCCACGATGACAATCTTTCGTCCGAGATTCTCGCGAATATATTCGTCGGTGGTGTACATATCCATCGTGTTCGACTCCACCTTCGGCACATAGATGGTAGAGTAATCGACGGTGTGCGAACAACTGCCGTAGCAGTTGAAGAAGGTGAAGCCAGGTGTCAGTTCTTTGTAGAACACCACGCTGGGGTTGTTCAGGCCCATCTTCTTGAGCAGCTGTTTGGCGGCCTCTACCGCCTCAGCTCCGACGGGTACGGGCAGCGTAAAGCTCAGCTGCACCTTACCGTCGTTCATTGTGTCGCCATACGGCTTTATCTTGGTGAAGTCTAAGGTCTTGTCGAAGTCCTTAGCTTCCATGCTATATAATCCTTCGTTCATTATCTTTTCCCTTTCATTAATTCTACAAATGGGTTCAGGTAGTTCTCACCCTTCATGGTGACGCCTTCCAGACCCTTACCTCCATTCTTCGGGCGCTTCACATCGCCGAAGATACCTTTCTCGAGAGCCGTGAAGAGTCCTTCCTTCGTGATATCCTCGAGCAACTGGATGGTGTTGCCGAGCACCTCCTTCACGCGGTTGCGGCAGATGCCGCCCTCCTTGAACTCCATCTCCTCGCCAATGCTCTTCATGTTGTTGAAGATATACTTGGCATTCTCGATGGAGAGGTAGCGATCGCTCATGAACGGTGTGTGGATGGCTTCCGTCGGCATGCCCAGAAGCTGGATGCCTTGATGTGTCCAGATACCGATCATGTTGAACAGGGCGTCCTGGATATGTCCGCGGAAGATGTTGCCCGTCATGAACTTCGTCGGGGGCATGTACTTCAGCGTAGCCTTGGGGAAAATCTCGCGTGTCATCTGTGCCTGTGCCAGTTCGAGGAGGAAACCGTTCTCGAGCATGGGGTCCATCTCGAAGGCGTGTCCCAGTCCCATCTGCTCTTCGGGCAGTCCGGCCATGAGGGCCAGCTGTTCGTTGATGAGGTCGGAAGCCAACACGGTATGGGCAGCCTCTACGGCGTCGGCCGTTGTCAGGTAGTTGTCTTCACCCGTATTGATGATAACGCCGGCAAAGCCGTTGATGATGCGGCTCATATACTGGTCAACCAGCGTGCGCTGCATGTTGATGTCGCGGAAGAGGATGCCATAGAGAGCGTCGTTGAGCATCACGTCCAATCCCTCGAAAGCACCCATGATGGCTATCTCAGGCATACAGAGACCAGAGCAATAGTTGCAGAGGCGGATGTATCGTCCCTGCTCCTCGCCAACTTCGTCGAGCGCCTTACGCATGATGCGGAAATTCTCCTGTGTGGCAAACGTGCCACCGAAGCCTTCGGTCGTAGCGCCGTATGGTACATAGTCGAGCAGACTCTGACCCGTAGTACGTATCACAGCGATGACATCAGCACCCTGGCGAGCACCAGCCTGAGCCTGTACCACATCTTCGTAGATGTTTCCGGTAGCCACAATAATATAAAGGTATGGCTTCGGACCTTCACCGATGGTATCGAGATAGTGTTCGCGGCGTGCCCTGCGAGCCCGGATGCGCGCCATGCTCTCGTCGATGACGGGTTGCAGCGTGTCGGCGATCTGCTTCTGGTCGCGTGTCACCACCTTGGTGATATCCAGGTCGCCCTCGGCAACCTTCTGTGCTATCTGCTGTGGCGAGAGCCCCGTCTGGATCATGGCATTGGCGATGAAGAACAAGGCGCCTTCACTCAGTACGCCCTTTTCTTTCAAGGCTTCCACCACGACATTGGGCAGCGGCACCTGGTTCTCGTCGACACCGTCGATGCCCATCAGTCGGCACAGCGTGCGTTCAACGGCCACCGTGGTGTATTGCTCCACGAAGGCCTGCACATCTTCGGCGATGCCTTTAGCCAGACTTCTGGCGTATTCCACTTTCTCAAAATCTAATCCTAATTTGCTTTTTTGCATAAACGTGTATTATATAAGTTGTTGTTTTACAATATAATGAGGTGCTGCGGCTGTTTCCAAGAGTCGTCGCGCCTCCGAAATCCATAGCCGGTCGATGTCGAGGCTTTCGGCAATGTTGAGTGCCTCGTGGGGTACTTCTCCCCCGTCCACTTCGACGAGTGTGTAGTTCATCCGTCCATCCTCAAAGCCTTTCACACGAAGGCAGTGGGCATGGCCGGGGTTGATATCATAGTGGGTTGTCAAGACGAGACTCATGTCTCTGCCGTCGAGCACCTTGATGAGTGCTTCCACCAAAGCGCTACCCTCTGTGGGGTTGGTGGTACGGGCAGGCTCGTCTATCAACGCCAGGATTTTCTTATTTTGTCTTGATGCCTTGATGACGGCATCGATGTTCTTCATCTCAGCAGCGAACGACGACAGTCCGCGTTCGATTGACTGTTCGTCGCCGATGCAGAAGAAGACGTCGTCTCTCACAGCTATCTCAGCTCCCGATGCCGGGATGCCAAAGCCAAACTGGAAGAGATACTGACACAGGGTCAGCGTTTTCAGGACCACCGTCTTTCCGCCCATATTGGCACCCGTGATGAGTGTCGGCGTATGGTCGAACTGAATGTCGACGGGTTGGAACGAGCGGTTGTCATTGGCTAATGAAGCCTTCACTTGAGGGTGGAACAAATCCTTATAACAAGTTGTTCCATTGATAGATACGGCAGGGATTGTCAGACCAATCGATTGTATCTGACGCGCCTTGGCGAGGATTACGTCCAACTGAGCTAAAGCGGCCTGAGCCTGCTCGATGACCGCTGCATAGGGGAAGAGCTTCTTGCAGAGGTCAGCCCTGACAGAAGCCTCTATCTCGTTGGCCTCGAAGAGCAGGTCTTCCTGCTCGGGATGTAGGCGAATCTTGTTGCGTAGCTCACGTAGTTCGGCACAATAGGAGTCGTAGACATAGAAGGTGGCTATCTTCATGCCGTCGGGGTCGAGGATGCTGATCACCTCTTCCAGATCGGGCACGCATACCACCTCGTGCATGTCAGCAGCACGGAGCAGATGGAAGACATCGGTCGAAAGGATGGCCAGATGCTTCACCTCGAAGAGCTCGATGTCGTCGAGCGTGGCCCGCTGCGACAGGTTCTTGATGGTTGTGCGGATGTCTTTCAGCCCTTGCAGTTTAAACAGCAGCGTATGCAGATGGGTCGGTTCGAGGCTTTCGACGTAAGCGAGGAACCGGCGCAGCCGATCGTATTCCGCCAAGATCTCGTCGGCCGACGTCATCATGGGCCGGTCGAGAAGCCAACGGCGTGCATAGCCCGACTGTAAGTCCAGCTGGTCGAGCATATACCTGATGCCACAGGGGGAGTCAACGATTTTCTTCAATTGCATGCTTACCGTATTTTAAACAAATCATAGACGGGCAGCTGGATGGCTGCCGAGAGTCGTTGGCAGAGGGTCTCCGAGTCGAGGACATATCCGCTGGGCGATGTGGGATTGACGGTGACGCCGATGAGCTTGCTCTTCTGCAGCACCCGGATGCGTCCCCCACCCTTCTGGAAGAGATGCAGTTGCTGCGGCGTGACGAAGAGCTTCGTGAAGTCGCGCACCACAATCTCAGCTTCGCGCAGACACTTGTTCTTGCGCACCTTCTCCAGGAAGCTGTCTACCAGTGCGCCTGCCACAAAGAGCGTCTGGCACTCGTCCATCCCCTCGAAGCGTATCTCCTGCGAGAGCGAGGTGCTGGCGTTCAGGTCGTGAAGCAGACCGCTGCGGTCTATCCACCACGAGCCACGCTCGATGGGCGACAGCATGGCGATATTCTCAGCACTGGTCAGCGGCAGGTTGATCAGTTCGACGACGAAAGCCGTCTTCTGCACCAATGTCTGTATGCTGGCCGAATAGGCAGCTCCTGTAGCGAGAATCATCGACTCGCTGACAGCCGGTGAAGCTGAGCTCATCCGCGAGAGGGCACCGTCGATGACGATGAGGTCGATGTCGAAGCGCTGCATATCGTCCATCCACCGTCTGAGGCTGACAGCCGACGACGGTCCGGAAAGGAGAATCTTTCCCGTTGTCAGCGCTTTGGCCGTCACCACCCTGCCTAAGGATGTCGTCACGTCGCTGACGTCAATCAGCTCCGACACCAGCCGGCGTTGTCTGTAGTGCATCTCGGATGTTGCAAAGAACATCCCTTGGCGCAAGACGATCTCCGGCTTCTGCGTGAGTGTCACCTGGTCGGTTGTCTCGCCGTCGATGCCTATCGATGTCACAGCGATGCGTCGGCTATCAACGGGCAGACGGTCGAGCACGTATTTCAGACATTCCGTCTTGCCCGTGTTCTTCTGTAAGCCAATGATGGAGAGGCTGCTGTGCTTCAATATGTCATCGATGAACGGCCACATCACATTCTTTACTTTTCAACGACAGGTATACTTTTTAAACACAAGTATCTTATTATCAACTTGATTCTTTCAAACCACGAATTTTACGAATTAAACGAATCATTTCATTGCTCTCCAATCTCACAATTCGTGAAATTCGCGAAATTCGTGGTCTCGAAGATAACCCGTCGTGGTCTTCAAAATCACTTCTTGTTGCGCTCGGCGTTACGCTCGTGGCGCTTCAGAGCACCAGGCTCCATGCTCATGCGCTCGCCTTCGAGCAGCGAGATGACGCCGTCGAGTGCCTTGTTCTCAGCTACATGCTTCTGTCGCTCTGCCTGGCAGTCCTTGCAGTTGCACTCGCTGTGATACTCCGTCGGCTCGGTATAGGTCGTGATGACACCTTCGAAGTTGCGGAGCACCACCTTGCCCGGAGCCTGCGAGATGACGTACTGCGGCATGACGGGAGTCTTACCACCACCACCGGGAGCGTCGACGACGAAGGTCGGCACGCAGTAGCCCGAGGTATGTCCGCGCAGTCCTTCGATAATCTCGATGCCCTTGCTGACGGGCGTACGGAAGTGTTCGAGACCCATCGACAGGTCGCACTGATAAATATAGTACGGGCGCACGCGTATCTTTACCAACTCGTGAACGAGATGCTTCATCACGTGTACGCAGTCGTTGACACCGCGCAGCAGCACGCTCTGGTTGCCCAGAGGGATACCGGCATCAGCCAGCATCTCGCAGGCGCGCTTCGATTCTGCCGTCACCTCGTTGGGGTGGTTGAAGTGGGTGTTGATCCAGATGGGGTGATACTTCTTCAGCATGGCGCAGAGCTCAGGAGTGACGCGCTGCGGGCAGACCACGGGAGTGCGGGTGCCCAAGCGGACGATCTCTACATGAGGAATCTGGCGCAGGCGCGAGATGATGTATTCCAGGCGCTTGTCGCTCACCATCAGGGCATCACCGCCCGAGAGCAGCACGTCGCGCACACATTCTGTCTTCTCGATATACTCCAGGGCCTTCTCAATGCGGTCGGTAGAGCATTCGTTGTCGGTCTGGCCGGCAAAGCGGCGGCGCGTACAGTGGCGGCAGTACATCGAGCACATGTCGGTGATGAGGAACAGCACGCGGTCGGGATAGCGGTGTGTCAGGCCTGGTGTGGGAGAGTCCTCATCCTCGTGCAGCGGGTCGAGCAAGTCGGCACCCGACTGATGTGTCTCCAGTCCCGTCGGAATACACTGGCGGCGTATGGGGTCGTGCGGGTCGTCGGGGTTGATCAGGCTCAGATAGTAGGGCGTGATGGCCATACGGAGGGTTTTGAGCGTCTGCTTCACACCCTCCTCCTCCTCAGCCGTCAGGCTGACGTACTTCTTCAGTTCGTCGAGAGTTTCTATTCTGTTTCTTACCTGCCATTTCCAGTCGTTCCACTCTTCGTCGGTGACGTTGGGGAACAGCAGTTTTCTTCTTGATTCTACCATTGCTATAATAAGAATAAGGTAACGAATAGGAGAACGGTGGATGCAGGCCAAAAGCCTCTCCCCCACCATTCTCCGTGTTGTTTATGCGTACAGCTCTTCGAAGATCTTGCGCAGCTCGGGGCATTCGCGCAGCTCCTGGAGCGTAAACTCGGCGTGGCCCTTGGTATAGCCGTTACCGATAATCATGTTGACGTCGGCACCGATACCTTCTGCACCGAGGGCAGCCTTGGTGAAGCTGGTAGCCATCGAGAAGAAGTAGACAACGCCGTCGTCCTTCGTGCAGAGCACGGCTGTCATCTCCTGGTCGGGCACGTTGACGCAGTTGATGGTCACGTCGGCCATCTTGCCGTCGGTCAGCTTGCTGACGAGCTCGTTCACCTGAACGGGAGTCATACCGGCAACGCTCTCTACGACATCGCAGAAGCCGAGCTCCTTGATGCGGTTGGTCGACTTCGGGCTGTTAGCCAGACCGATGACCTTACCCGTTACGCCGACGCGTTTCTTAGCCTCGTAGCAGCAGAGCATACCGCTCTTACCACCAGCACCGAGGATGACGACGTTCTGTCCATACTGGCAGAGCTTGGCTGTCTGTGCGGGAGCACCGGCAACATCGAGGGCACTCAGGGCGAGCTTCTCGGGCATGTCGTTGGGAATCTTGGCATAGATACCGCTCTCGAAGAGGATAGCCTTACCCTTGATGTCCACCTGGTCGACATCGGCCTTGATGTTCAGGATCTCGTCGATGCGCAGCGGGGTGAGCGACAGCGACACGAGTGTAGCGATGCGGTCGCCTTCCTTCAGGTCGATCTTTCCCTTCAGGGCGTCGCCAATTTTCTCCACAGTTCCGAGCAGCATACCACCCGAACCTGTGCGACGGTTGCGGTGCTTGCCCTGCAGTTCGACGTTGAGGAGCATCTCCTTCTTGATTTCCTCCATCACTTCGGCCTCGTCGTCGGGATTCTTGGCCTGGCTCTTGGCATAGTTGTGGATGTCGGTGAACGAAGCGGAGTCGATGTTCAGGGTCTGAACGTCAATGAGGATCTCGTTGTCGTAGATCTCGTCCATGTTGTTGTCCAACTTGTTTGCCGGCTGGGGCAGTACGCCTTTCGGCTCGATGACACGGTGTGTACCGTATCTGTTACCATGTTTCTGCATATTTCCTTTATTTTCTTTTTTTAAAATGAATATTTGCTTTTTTGATACTTTTTGTTATTTCTTCAGGCCGAGAATCTCGCGTGCCTCGTCGCTCGTGGCGATGGGACGACCCAGCTCGTTGGCGAGGCGCACCACCTTGGCCACCAGCTCACCGTTCGACTGAGCCAGAACACCCTTCGAGAGGTAGAGGTTGTCTTCGAAACCAACGCGAACATTACCGCCCATGGCGATGGCTGCGGCAGCCATCGGGAAGGCATGACGGCCAACGCCCGTTACGGTCCAAGTGCTACCTGCGGGGATAGCGTTGGCCATCCAACAGAGGTTGGCCACCGTTGCCGGTGTGCATCCGGGAACACCCAGGACGAAGTTGAACTGCATCGGCGCACCGGGAGCCTGACCCTTGCGCACCATGTTGAGGATGGTGTCGATATGGCCCATCTCGAAGCACTCGTATTCGGGCTTGATGCCACGCTCCATCATACGCTTGCCGAAGGCACGCATCGTGGGCATGGTGTTGTCGAAGATCTCGTCGCCGAAGTTGCACGTACCGCAATCGAGTGTTGCCATCTCGGGCAGCGGTGTCGTATCGGTCGACTGCAGGCGCTCGTCGGGAGTCATTCCCACGGCACCACCCGTCGAAGGGATGAGGATGACGTTAGGGCACACCTTCAGGATAGCCTCTTCGCACTCCTGGAAGCGGTCGCGGTCCTGTGTGGGTGTACCGTCGTCACGGCGTACATGCAGGTGGACGATGGCAGCACCGGCATCAACGGCCGACTTTGCCTCGCGCACGATTTCTTCTACTGTATAGGGGACGTTGGGATTCTGTTCCTTCGTCACCTCAGCGCCGCAGATGGCGGCTGTGATAATCAGTTTGTCCACTTTGAATAAAGTTTTAAAAGTTTAAGGATGAAAAGGTGAAAAGGAGGATCTCATCACTTTTCCATTTTTTAATTTTTTAATTCTTCCTCTGGCAGTCTTTCGGTGTGACACAGGTGCCTGAAGCACGGCAAACCACGATGGGTTCGTCCAGTTCGTCGGCAGCCGACGGTGAGATGTCGGGACGCGAGATGGCCACCTTGCGTGCCTCAAACTGCATGTGGCGCGAGGTGTTGCCTTCCTTGTCGATCCATCCCTCAGCCTCGATAAAGTCGCCGGCATAGACAGGAGCCAGGAAGTCGATGTTGTCGTAGGCGCGGAAGAGTCCTTCGTCGCCGTCACGCATAATCAAGAGTTCGGTTGCCACGTCACCAAAGAGGTGAACCATGTGTGCGCCGTCTACGAGGTTGCCTCCGTAGTGGGCGTCTTTTGCGCTCATGCGCAATCTGATCTTTGTTCTGTATTCCATGATAATATAAATAGGCCCCCCATACGGCCCCCGAGGGGGCTTCTATTGATTCAGGAGGTGTTTTTCTTTTATTGAGTTAAACTATTGTGTCCCCCTCGGGGGACGAAGGGGGGCTTACTTCTCCACGTAGATACCATTGACATAGATGCCAGAGGCATGTACGTGCTCAGGCTGGATTTCGCCCACCTTCACCAGCTTCTCGGCTTCGACGACGACATAGTCGGCAGCTGTAGCCATCAGCGGGTTGAAGTTATTGGTCGTTCCGAGGAACACCATGTTGCCAAACTCGTCGACGATGCTGGCGCGGAGGAAGGCGATGTCGGCGCGGAGGGGCTTCTCCAGGAGGTAGTCCTTACCGTCCACCTTGACAATCTCCTTGCCGTCGGCCATGATGGTGCCGAGACCCGTCGGCGTCAGCACGCCACCCAGTCCGGCACCGGCAGCACGGATGCGCTCTGCCAGCGTTCCCTGCGGCACATACTCCACGATGAGGGTTCCCTCGTTCTTCTGAATGGCAGTCTGCTTGTTGGTACCTGTGTGAGAGACAATGGCTTTCTTCACCTGGTGGTTACTGACGAGCTTGCCATGAGCCACATCGTCGAAAGCTGTGTCGTTAGCAATGATAGTAAGGTCTTTCACACCTTTTGCGACGATAGCGTCGATAATCTGAGCGGGACTTCCATTGCCAAGAAATCCGCCAAACATGATGGTCATGCCATCGTGAACCTTTTCAACGGCTTGTTCTAATGTTATTAGCTTGTTCATACTTGTTTATTTTGGAATTAAATTATCGGTCTATTCTCTTTACGAGTGCAAATATACTCATTTTTTATGATTCGCAAAGTATATTCCTACCTTTTTTATTATTTTTTAAATCTTCACTTGGCGGCAGCAACCATTCAGCGAATCATCTTTTTGAGTCGCCTGCGGCGAGAAATCTTTCAAATCTACTCAAATCTTTCAAATATCCTATCCTTACTGTAAGATTTGTACAGATTTGTCGGACTTCTGCCCGACAGGGACGCCCCCGATTTATTCATTGTTCGCATCTACGCTGCCCTTATATCAAGAAGCAGCTATTCCATCAGCCATTTCCAGGCAGGGATTATCCATCTTCTGTTGTTATTAAAACTGGCAGCAAAGGTACAAACTATTTAATGAATTTGCAAATATTTCTTCGTTTTTATTTAATCGATTAAACAAAATGACATGTTTTGGTGGTTAGGTCTGTTTGCACTGAAAAGATCGCCAACACCTCACCAAAATGGGCGCAAACCCTTTGCCACAGCGGGTTTCGGATGGTGGGGTGTTTGGCTAACACCTCACCAAACACCTCACCAGACACCTCACCAGACACCTCACCATTTGGGGGCGTGACCTCCTACATTAGCTGAAATCCCCTTGTTCAGCCGAATTTGTCGCTCGACCTATGGTCGCTTGCCAGAGCAAGAATTCGGCTGCTGTGAGTTGGGGATTTCAAATCCTCTTCTTCTTTTGCGGGCGAATTTCAAATTCACCCGAACGCGAGCATAAGAGGCACACACGTGGCAGGTGTCACGCTGGGAAAGGCCACGGGTAGGCGAGCAAAGCTCGGGAATGGCGTGACCTCCTACAATGGATGGTGGGGTCTTTGGTGGGGGGTGTGGTGAGGTGATAGAGAAACACCTCACCATCGGGAAGGCCGATAAACAGGGGGATTCAGGGCTGTTTGGTGAGGTGTTGACCTGATTTTCAACAAAATCTTTCTCAGCAGCCGTTGTACTGCTCTTGGCGATGGTCTGCACAGGTGTCGCAGATAGCCAGTCGGTCTGAGACTATCGCTGATGCAGTCAGAGACTATCACTGATGCGGTCAGAGACCATCGCTGATACAGTCAGAGACTATCAACGATAGGGTCAGAGACTATCAACGACACGGTCAGAGACCATCTCTGACGATGTCAGCAACCACTTCTAACCCGGTCTTACTCTTTCGCCTTCAGCGGATTCCACCCCTGTGCGGTGATCTCAAACTCGCTGCCGTCACGACTCAGAAGATAGCATCCCAACTCCTTACGGGTGATGTGTCCCACGATGTGGACACCCTCGAGCTGCTGCACCTTCTCGTAGTCGCCGATGGGCACGGTGAAGAGCAACTCGTAGTCTTCGCCGCCGTTCATGGCACAGGTGGTGACGTTCATATTGAACTCCTCGGCAGCCACAGCCGTCTGGTAGTCGATGGGGATGTTCTTCTCGTAGATGCGGCAGCCCGTTCCCGACTGTCGGCAGATGTGAAGCAGTTCGCTGGAGAGTCCGTCGCTGATGTCCATCATGGCCGTCGGACGAATATGCGCCTCGCGGAGCATCGCGATGATGTCGCCACGAGCCTCGGGTTTCATCTGCCGTTGCAGCAGATACTCCTTGCCGGCAAAGTCGGGCTGGAAGTCGCTGAGCGCCGCAGCATCCTTTGTGAGCTTATCGATGAGCGGCTTGTTGTCGGCCTTGCGGGCAGCTTCCATCTTCTGTTGCAGCTCCTTCAGCTGTTCGTAGTAGACGCGCTTCTCGCGCTCCAAGAGCTGCAGTCCCATATAGGCGGCCCCCAAGTCGCCGCTGACGCATACGAGGTCGGTATCGTGAGCACCGTTGCGATAGACAATCTGATCGCGCTGGGCCTCACCGATGCAGGTGATGCTGATGGCCAATCCGGTGAGCGACGAGGTGGTGTCGCCTCCCACGATGTCGATGTTCCATGGGTCGCAAGCCTCGTGCAGACCGGCATAGAAGGCCTCCAGGTCTTCGACGGTGAAGCGTTTGCCGAGGGCGATGCTGACGGTCATCTGTCGCGGCTGTCCGTTCATGGCAAAGATGTCGCTGATGTTGACCATCGCCGACTTGAATCCCAGCGTGCGCATGTCGGTATAGACAAGGTTGAAGTGGATGCCCTCCATCAGCATGTCGGTGGTGACGAGCACCTCTGAGTCGGGATAGTGGAGCACGGCGCAGTCGTCGCCGACGCCTTTGAGCGAGCTGTCGTTGCGCAGCTGTATACTGTCAGTAAGTCGACCGATGAGGCCAAACTCTCCAAGTTGAGAAATTTCCATTTTTGTAAGCTATTAAAGGGTATGTAATATCGATTGGTTTTATGGGTGTTGTCAGTGATTCTGAATTGTGTGCAAAGATACGCAATTATTTTTGAAGGCCACTTCTCCGAATTGATAAATGATGTTAAAACAGGGCGAACGACAGCTTGTGGCGAGGGCTGTTCAGAGCATGAAATCGCTCATCAGGGCACGATGGTCGGGCGAGCCAAGGAGCAGACGGGTGGTCTCCACCGCGACGGGAGTTCTGCGGTAAGCCAAGAGATAGCGTCGGGGGGGGTTTCGTTCTGATGTGAAAACGGCGCATACCCGCGAGGGGAAGAATCCCGCCACGACGGCTTCGGTGTCGAGAGCGCTGCGACACTCCGTCGGGATAACCACCGAAAGCTCCCCTTCTTCAACGAGCAGACGAGCTGCCGAAAGGAAGAGCTGGCGATAGGAAAGCGTCGTAGTGTGGCGTGCGATAGTACGCTGAAGGTCAGGCGAATGGAGCGAATCGTTAAAGAAAGGTGGATTGCAAACAATGGAGGAATACCGAGGGGTATCGTCAGCCTCGTGAAACGCATCCGAACCGGCAAAGTCTTGAAGGGCAATATGCCTGACTTTGACACGGCTGGCAAAGGGAGAGGCGGCAACGTTGGCTTCTGCCTGACGGCAGGCATCAGCATCGATGTCGATAGCCGTCACCGAGGCCTCGGCGAAGCGCTGCGCCATCATCAGCGCTATGACTCCCGTCCCGGTGCCGATGTCGAGGATGGTCTTGCCTCCGTGAGCCCACGCACCGAGCAAGGTGCCATCGGTGCCCACCTTCATCGCACAGCGGTCTTGGCTGATGCGAAACTGCTTGAACTGAAAGTACGAATTACTCATTTCGGGCGCAAAGGTAGTGAAATATTTCATAATTCACATTTCACAATTCATAATTAAACATAAATAGGTGTAAGATTTGGATTTTTATCACTACCTTTGCACTCCAAATCGCAAAAGAAAAGATAATGAACGACATAAGCAACAGTGCATTTTCAATGATAGCCGACTACGGCGACGATGTCAATCAGGTGCTCAGCACCAATTTCGACGGCAACGTGCCCATCCTCGCAACACGCAACATGGTGTTGTTTCCGGGTGTCGTCTCGCCCATCTTGCTCGGACGTACGGCAAGTATCAATCTAGTGAACGCCATCCGCAACCAGCCGAACGCCATCTTCGCCATCTTCGCACAGAAGATGGCCGACACCGAAATGCCCATCACATCCGACCTCTACGAAGAAGGCGTGCTGGCCAAGCTGGTGCGCGTCATCGACCATCCGGGACAGGCCAACGAGGTGACCGCCATCGTGCAAGGCCTGGGACGCTGCAAGCTGGAGAGGATGACAGGATTTGCACCTTTCCTCACGGGCATCGTACACAGCCATCCCGAACAGTATGACGGCACGGACAACTCGGTGTTCAACACGGCCATCGACGACCTGCGCAAGCTCACCACCAACTATATCCAGCAGAACGAGGACATCCCCGACGAGGCCCTCTTCTCCATCCAGAACATCAACAACAACATCATCCTGCTCAACTATATCTGCTCCGGGCTGTTCTTCCCCGTCAACGAGAAGATCAACATGCTCAAGGAAGACTCCATGCAGGAGCGCGTCATCTTGGCGCTCAGAGCGCTCAACCGCGACATGCAGCTGCTCGAACTGAAGCAGAACATCCGCACACGCACACGCTACGACCTGGACGAGCAGCAGAAAGAATACTTCCTGCAACAGCAGATACGCAACATCAAGGCCGAACTGGGCAACGGAGAGGGCACTCCCGAGCGGAAGGAGCTCAAAGCCAAAGCCAAGAAGAAGAAATGGAGCAAGGAGACAGCCGAATACTTCAACAAGGAGATGGAGAAGCTCGACGTGCTCAATCCGCAGAGCCCTGACTACAGCACGCAGATACAATATCTCAGGACGATGGTCGACCTGCCGTGGAACGAATACACCAAGGACGACCTCAACATCACCAGGGCGCAGAAGATTCTGGACAAAGACCACTACGGCATGGAGAAGGTGAAGGAGCGCATCCTCGAACACATGGCCGTGCTCAGCCTCAGAGGCGACCTGAAGTCGCCCATCATCTGTCTGTACGGCCCTCCCGGAGTGGGTAAGACATCGCTCGGAAAGAGTATCGCCGCCGCCATGAAGCGCAAGTATGTGCGCATCTCCTTAGGAGGCATGCACGACGAGAGCGAGATACGCGGCCATCGGCGCACCTATGTCGGTGCCATGCCGGGACGCATCATCAAAGCCATCCAGAAAGCTGGGTCGTCGAACCCTGTCTTCATCCTCGACGAGATAGACAAGGTGACGCAGCACACCATCAACGGCGACCCCTCGTCGGCACTGCTCGAGGTGCTCGA
Source organism: uncultured Prevotella sp. (assembly GCA_946624005.1). GTDB lineage: Bacteria > Bacteroidota > Bacteroidia > Bacteroidales > Bacteroidaceae > Prevotella. Next base: position 21,554 of record CAMORS010000039.1, read on the forward strand.
CCCTGAGCAGAACGGAGCCTTCCACGACAACTACCTCGACGTCGACTACGACCTGTCGAAGGTGCTCTTCATCG
>CAMORS010000040.1 GCA_946624005.1 uncultured Prevotella sp.
ACGTATTTCAAAAATTCTTTGAAAAGAAATCTGTCCAAATCTTACAAATCTTTTGATATTCTTTAATTATTTCAGAACGCAAAGACGCAGAGACGCAGAGAAAAAAATAGATGCAGTCAGGTGAGTGTTGAGTCTATCTTTAAACGTATTTGATAGATTTGTGAAGATTTGTAAGATTTCTGTCCGAAGGACACTCCTTCTTTTTTTTAGTCGCCTACGGCGAGAATTGAAAATCGCCGCCTACGGGGAAAGGCAAATCTCACAAATCTATCCAAATCTTACAAATCTTTTGGTATTCTTTAATATTTCAGAACGCAGAGACGCGAAGACGCAGAGATTTAAGAACTCCACTGGCTTACAACCAGAAAGAAAAAAATCTTTGCGTCTCAGCGTCTCTGCGTTCTTCAATTATCCGAGATAAAAAAAACTCATTTTTTCTTTGGTTTTTCGCCCGCTTAATTGTACCTTTGCATCATCAATAACCTAACAAACAACAAGATGAAGAAATTATTCCAACTCGCAATGACGGCAATGATGCTGCTCGTTGCAACATCGGCGACAGCAGCCAAGAAGCAGAAGGCTGCCGCACAGAACGACAAGATCGTAGTGGCTTACGTGTGCTCGTGGTCGACGCTCCGGCTGCCCGACCCGACGATGATGACCCACATCAACTATGCCTTCGGACATGTCAACAAGACCTTCGACGGCTGCGACGTGCAGAACGAGCCGTTCCTGCGCCAGGTGGTGGCCCTCAGACAGCAGAACCCCAAGCTGAAGATCGTGCTCTCTGTGGGCGGATGGACCAGCGGCAACTTTTCCGAGATGGCTGCCGATGCGCGCTGCCGCATGAGCTTTGCAAAGGACTGCGGCCGCATCGTCAAGGAGTATGGGCTCGACGGTATTGACATCGACTGGGAATATCCCACCAGCTCGGAGGCCGGCATCAGCTCGTCGCCCGACGACACGAAGAACTTCACCCTCTTGATGCGCGACCTGCGCAAGGTGCTGGGCAAGAAGAAGCTGCTCACCTGTGCCACCATCGCCGACGGACTGTACATCGACTTCCCCAAGTGCATGAAGTATATCGACTTCGTCAACATCATGGCCTACGACGTGGCCAATCCGCCGAAGCATCACACAACGCTCCATCGCTCCGACCTCTCAGGGCGCATCACCGTAGAGGAAGCCGTCGAGGCACACATCCGCAACGGCGTGCCGAAGGAGAAGCTGACGCTCGGTATGCCGCTCTACGGTCGCGGACAGACGAAAGACAAGGTGGTGCACACCTTCGTGAAGACCCGCAACACCGACGGCCGCTATCAGGAACAGTGGGACGAAGTGGGACAGGTGCCCTATCTCTCCGACCGCACGGGCAAGCTCATCTGGGCCTACGACAATCCGCGCTCGCTGGCTGCCAAGTGTCAGTATATCATCGACCGCGGTCTCTTGGGCGGCATGTATTGGGAATGCACCGAAGACAACTCGCAACTCGACCAGATGGAGACCATCTATCTCTCGCTGATGAAGAACGGCAAAGGCACTGTTCCGCAGAAGCACGTGCTCGTCGTGACATCCAATGCCGACAACAGCATGACGGCACAAGGCATAGAATGGCTGCGCCACACTGGGCAGGAGATGGGCTTCGACGTGACCGTCCTGTCGAAGGGCGATGCCTACAAGAAGCAAATGTTCGAGCGTCACCACCTCGTCGTCGACATGGATGCTAACATCGCCGACTGGGGTGAGGAGGCCAAGAAGGAATTCGAACTGTATATCGACGAGGGCCGCGGCAGCTTCTTCATCATGCCCGTAGGCGTCGACGCGGAGCAGTGGCCCTGGTATGGAGAGCTGACCAAAGACCTGCGCATCGCTCAGATAGAGGGTTCGAACGTGAAGGTTGGCGGCAAGTGGTGCCCGCAACTCTGGAGCAACACCGACAAACCCGCCCGCACGCTCTTCTATGTTCACGACGATGCCCTTCAGGGCCATCAGAACCAACAGGCCGCTTTCAACATGATGCGCAAAGCGCTTGCCTGGCTGCTCCACGAATGAGCCACACAAACAAAAAAAGCCCCCGCCAATCAGCGGGGGCAACCAACACAAAAACTAAACTAGACTTAATAGGCTGATAGGACATCTTCGCAGACTCTTCCTATAGCCGTTTGCAAAGGTACGCATTTTTTGCGTAATACCAAACAATTATTTCGCAAAAACGGTGTTTATGCTTTCATTTTAACATAATTTATGCACCTTTGGCATAAAATCTGATCAAAAACCGTCATTGCGGCCATTGCTTCGACAAGGGGCACCGCACGCGGAACGACGCACGGGTCGTGTCGGCCCGATGCTTCCACGACGGCTGGAGAGCCATCTGTAGCGACGGTAGGCTGCCGACGCGCAATGGTGGGTGTCGGCTTGAAAGCCACTCGCATAAAAATGTCCTCGCCGTTGCTGATGCCGCCCTGTATGCCGCCACTGTGGTTGGTCACTGTACGCACCCTTCCGTCGCTGACGGTGAAGAGGTCGTTGGCCTCGCTGCCCCGCATGGCGGCCATAGCGAAGCCGTCGCCATAGTCGAACCCCTTGGCGGCGTTGATGCTCATCATCGCCTTGGCGAGCGAGGCATGGAGCTTGTCGAACTCCGGTTCGCCGATGCCTGCCGGACAGCCACTCACCACACAACCGACGATGCCGCCCACGGAGTCGCCCTCAGCCCGCATGTCGGCGACGAGCTGTTCCATCAGCCGCGCCTTCTCCGGGTCGGGACAGCGCACAGCATTCGTCTCTGCCGCCGACAGGTCGTAGTGGCGGTAGTCGTGCTCCAGGGCGATGCTTCCTATCTGCATCGTATAAGCCTGCACGCTGATGCCCATCGGGCGCAGTGCCAGCTTGGCCAGAGCTCCACCTACCACACGGCTGAGCGTTGTGCGTGCCGAGGCTCGTCCGCCTCCACGATAGTCGCGCGTACCATATTTATTATAATAGGTAAAGTCGGCGTGCGAGGGTCGGAAGAGGTTCTTCAGCGGTTCGTAGTCGGTTGGCCGTGCATCTTCGTTCCTGACGACGAAGGCGATGGGGGCACCCGTCGACCGGCCTTCAAACACGCCGCTCATCAGCTCTACATGGTCGCTCTCGCGGCGTTGCGTCGCAACAGAGCTCTGACCGGGTCGTCGGCGGTTGAGCTCCTGCTGGATGAAGTCGAGGTCGATGACGATGCCTGGCGGCATACCGTCCACTACGCCACCGATGGCTTCACCGTGGCTCTCGCCGAAGGTGGTCAGCCGGAAAATCTGTCCGAAGGTGTTCATGGGTATTGGGTGATGGGTGTTGGGTGATGGGTGATGAGGGTTGGGTGTTGGGTGATGAAGGTTAGTGGCAGTGTCCGCAACCGCAGCCGTCGCCATGTTGATGGTCGCAATCGCCACCGCAGCCACAGTCGCACTCGCCACTCATCATCTTGATGAGCTGTTGTATCTCAGCCTCGCGCGGTTCGCGGTTCTCCACGATCGAGCCCTTGAAGCAAAGGTCCTTACCGGCCAGCGGGTGGTTCAGGTCGACGCGCACATGGCTGTCGGTGATAGCTACGACACGCCCCATGAAGCGGTTGCCGTCCTCGTTCTGCAAAGGCAGCACAGCGTCCACCTTCACGTTGTCGTGGTCGAAATGGCCGTTGATGCAGAATATCTCGCGGTCGAGGTCGACCACACGCTCGCTCATAAACGGACCATAGGCCTCCTCCTGCCGCAGCGTGAAGTCGAACTCCTCGCCCTCCTGCATGTCGACAATCTTCTTCTCAAAGGCCTCGAGAGCCACGCCGTAGCCGCTGATGAATACGAACGGATGGTCGGCCGGAGCCTCCTCGATGAGTGTCTCGGGCTGTGCCGCATCGTACAGACGATAGCTCACGGCAAGAAATCTTTTCTGGTTCTGTTCTTCCATTTTCTTTCTTTTTTTTATGGGTTTATACTGAGTTTTATTCTTCACATTGTGCGGGATGCGAAACGTCACATCCCCACATCTGGCTGCAAAATTACATAAAGTTGAGTGAAATACAAAACAAAAAGTCTATTTTTTGTTTTTTAATCCGTACCTTTGCAGCAAACTTATCAATTCTTCAAGAAGCGGCAATGACAATCGACTTGTATATCAACGAAGCCAACGACTACGCACATGATATCGGGGCACCGGTCTTTCATCCCCACGTCTCGGTGATACACTACGACGAGGTGGGCGAGATACGTCACACGATGAACCGATTCAACTGCTATGGCATTTTCCTGCAGGAAGAGTTTCCCGAAGGGCTCACCTATGGCATCGGCACCTACCATGACGGCGACGGCTCGCTGATAGCTTTGTCGCCTGGGCAGATTGGCGGGAAACAGGACGACGGCACACGACGGCAATATCACGGCTGGGTGCTGCTGTTCGACCACGAGTTTGTACAAGGGTCGCCTATCGAGCAGAAGCTCGCCGACTATCAGTTCTTCTCCTACCATTCGAACGAGGCGCTCATCCTGACTCCTGAGGAGAAGGACATTCTGGCGCGGCTGATGGACACCCTGCGCGGAGAACTGCAGGCGCAGGGGCTGTCGTATGGGCATCAGGACATCGTCAGAGACTATATCCTGCTGATCCTCGACTATTGCAACCGCTTCTATTTCCGCCAGTTCAAAGAGATGTCGACAGGCGAGAGCGACATCCTGAGTCGTTTCCAGCAGGTGCTGACCGACTATTATGCACGCGGACTGCACAAGACGAACGGAATACCCAGCGTGAAATACTGCGCCAGCGAGCTATGCCTCTCACCTGGCTATTTCGGCGACATCATCCGGAATGCCCTCGGAGAGGGTCCGAAAGGTTATATCCGCAGCTTCGTCGTCATGCGCGCCAAGAATCTTATCCTCAGCGGTAAGACCATCTTTCAGGTAGCCCAGGAGCTGGGCTTCGAATATCCCCAGCACTTCACCCGCTTGTTCAAGAACGCTACGGGACTGACGCCGAGACAGTTCTTCGAGAATCAGAGCAAGAAGTGACTTCCCCCATTTTTGGTAGATTTGCCCGTAATCTGTCTATTCAGGTTACGGGTTTTTCGTCGTACCTTTGCACCGGAATAAAAAAAACAGAACAGAAATGAGACCATACGTAATTTGCCACATGATGGCATCGCTCGACGGCAGGATAGACTGCGCCATGACCGAACAGATTGACGACACCAATCACTACTATGAGGCATTGGCCCAACTGGGCTGCCCCTCAACGCTGGAAGGCAAGACGACTCTGGCTATGCACTATGCACAAAGTGGTGAGTTCCAATGTCAGAAGCCCCATGAAGATGCCGGGCAGCAGCTCTACAAGGCTGTGGAGGCAAACGGCTACGCTGTCGGTGTCGACACGCGCGGCACCTTGCTGTGGGACGACAACACCACCGAACTCTTTGGCCGCCCTCTGCTGATGATTCTTTCGGAGCAGGCCAGCCAAGAGTATCTTGACTATCTGAAGAGCAAACACATCTCTTACATCACCACTGGCCGCGACGGCATCGACCTCCCGTCGGCTATGGAGACGTTGCGAACGGTCTTCGGCGTGGAGCGCCTCGCTGTGGTAGGTGGAGGAAACATCAACGGCTCGATGCTCGACCAGGGACTGATAGATGAAGTGAGCATGATGTACGGTTATGGCATCGACGGACGTGGGGGAATGGCTGCCGCTTTCGATGGCCGACCGATGGACCGCAAGCCCGTACGCCTCACGTTCAAGAGTGTGGAAGAGCAGGACGGCATCGTGTGGATGAGGTATCAAGTGAAATAACCATTACAATATGAAGAAACAAACTATTGCAGCAATACTCGCAGCCGGAATGCTGTTGGCTTGCACAGACGGTAAACAAACCAAAACGGAGAAAGATATGCAGAAGTTAGAATTAACACAGGAGTGGGACAAGGTGTTCCCGCTGAGCGAGAAAGTGAACCACCGCAAGGTGACGTTTGAAACACAGTATGGACTGACGCTTGCAGCTGACCTCTATACGCCGAAGGAGGCTCAGGGTAAGCTCGCAGCCATTGCTGTCAGCGGTCCGTTCGGAGCCTGCAAGGAGCAGTCGAGCGGACTCTATGCCATGCGGATGGCCGAACGGGGCTTTGTGGCGCTGGCTTTCGATCCCTCCTTCACGGGTGAGAGTAGTGGTGAACCGCGGCGTACAGCCTCGCCCGACATCAATACCGAGGACTTTATGGCAGCTGTCGACTTCCTCTCCAAGCTGGACAATGTGGACGCTGAGAAGATTGGCATCATCGGCATCTGCGGATGGGGAGGCATCGCCCTCAATGCTGCAGCAGCCGACACTCGCATCAAGGCCACGGTGGCTTCGACGATGTACGACATGACACGTGTCAGTGGCAACGGCTACTTCGATGCCGACGACAACGAGGAGTCGCGGCATTCAGCCCGTGAGGCAATGGCCAAGCAGCGCCTCACTGACCCGATGGCGATGGCAGGCGGTGTGGTGAACCCGCTGCCAACAGACGCACCACAGTTCGTGAAGGACTACTACGACTACTACATCACTCCTCGTGGCTACCACAAACGTAGCGGCAACTCGAACGATGGCTGGCGCGCCATCGGCACGCAGGCTTTCGCCAACAGTCGCTTCCTCTATTATATCAACGAGATTCGGTCGGCTGTACTCGTCATGCACGGCGAGAAGGCCCACTCACGCTACTTCGGCGAGGCGGCCTACAAGTATATGGTGGAAGGCAAGGCCGACGGTTACAACGTGGTTGGCAAGCCTAACCCCAATCCCGAGAACAAGCAACTGCTCATCATCCCAGGGGCCAGCCATACCGATCTCTACGACGGTGGCTTCACCGAACTGACGGGCAAGGGCGAACCGAAGAATCTCATCCCGTGGGATAAGCTCGCAGATTTCTTCGCCCGTAACTTATAATCAGCACCGCGCAGGCGAACGTTATGCCCCCGTTCGGGCGAATTTGAAATTCGCCCGAACGGGGGTCGTTTCCTACAAGGCCTGCCACTTGGAGCCCCTCCCCCTCGGGGAGGCTGGAAGGGGTCTTCCTATGCGCCATTGCTGAACATATTCTCACATAAAAGTGGCAATTTATTTGGATATTTTCTTATAAAGATGTAATTTTGCAGCGAATATTCGTACAATTACAGAAAATGAGAAACAGGATAGATTGCTATATACCCCAGACGATGCCGCAAGAGGTGCGGCAGACGCTGGACGAGATAGAAGAGAACATCAGCGTCAGATGCCTGACGACGATGGAGGGCACTCCCACAGCGGCAGCCACCCTCCGGACTGTGGCTGCAACGGCTAAGGCCGACTACGTGCTGCTGTGGCTTAAACCGGTGGGTATCACCTTGGGAATGGGAGCCCTGGAACGACTGCTGCGCGCTGCCGACGAGACACAGGCAGCAATAGTCTACTGCGACCGCTACGAACTGAAGAACGGCGAGCGACAGCGTCACCCTGCCATCGACTGGCAAGAAGGGGCGCTGCGCGACGATTTCGACTTCGGGTCGCTCGTCTTGCTGCGGACGGCGTTGCTACGACAGTACGAGCCGACGGCCGACTTCCGCTATGCGGGCTTCTACGACCTCTGGCTGCAGCTGAGCCGACAGGGGGCGCTGTTCCACCTCAACGAATATCTGTATACCGAGGAGGAACGCGACCTGCGGAAGAGCGGCGAGAAGCAGTTCGACTACGTCACCCCCGCCAACCGCGAGGTGCAGATAGAGATGGAGCAGGCCGTCACGGCCCATCTGAAAGCTGTCGGAGCATGGGTGAACACGAGCGTGAGGGAAGAGCCCAACTTCCAGGAACAGCCTTTCGAGGTGGAAGCATCGGTGGTCATCCCCGTATTCAACCGCGCAAAGACGATAGCCGATGCCGTTGGCAGTGCTTTGTCGCAGAAGCCGAGTTTCGCCTTTAACGTCATCGTCGTGGACAATCACTCCACCGACGGGACGACGGAGATTTTACGCCAACTGCAGGAATCGGCCGAAGGCAAGCTGATCGTCATCACACCCGAACGCACCGACCTGGGCATCGGAGGATGCTGGAACACGGCCGTCAACGACACACGCTGCGGACGATTCGCCGTACAGCTTGACAGCGACGACCTCTATTCGTCGCCCAATACCCTACAGCGCATTGTCGATGCTTTCTACGAACAGAAGGCGGCAATGGTGGTGGGCAGCTACAGGATGTGCGACTTCGAGCTGAACACACTGCCGCCGGGACTCATCAGCCACGCTGAGTGGACGGATGAGAACGGACCGAACAACGCGCTGCGCATCAACGGACTCGGTGCGCCGAGGGCTTTCTTCACACCGCTGCTCAGACAGCTGCAGTTGCCCAATACCAGCTATGGCGAGGACTATGCCATGGGACTGGCTTTCAGCCGTCGCTACCGCATCGGGCGTATCTACGACGAGCTGTACCTCTGCCGTCGGTGGAGTGGCAACAGCGATGCCGCCCTGAGCATCGAGCGCGTCAACGCCAACAACCTTTATAAAGATCGCCTGCGCACGATGGAGGTAAAGGCGCGGCAACAACAGCAGCTGGCGGGCGACGACCGCATCGACCGCTTCATCGACCGACAGCTGTCGCTCTGGACGGATGCACGCCGCCGTTACCACGACCTGAACAAGGTGGAGGTGCGCGAACTGTCTACCGACGAGCTGTCGCTACGACTGCAATACAACCCGGCACGCATGGTATCGACAGGGGCTCGCATCGACAAGCAGTCGCTCAAAGAGCGGCCCTGCTTCCTCTGTGCAGCCAACCGTCCGAACGAGCAGCTGGCGATACCGCTGAAGGGCGACTACGAGCTGCTGCTCAACCCCTTCCCTATTCTACCCGAACACTTCACCATCCCCTCGACGAAGCACGAACCACAGCGCATCGCCCGACACGCCAACACCCTATGGCGGTTGCTGGCGGAGATGCCACGGATGATGGTGTTCTACAACGGTCCGCAATGCGGAGCAAGTGCTCCCGACCACCTGCACTTCCAGGCTGGCACAAGCGGACTGCTGCCCCTGCAACAGCAATGGAACATTCTCAGTCAGAAGCTGCAGACGGTATATGAAACGAACCACAACGACCAGATAGCTCTACTGACCGAATGGGTGGCACCGGCTCTGGTGGTGAGAAGCCATTCGGAGCGGGCTTTCTGCCAACTCTTCGAACTGGTCTACAAGGCGCTGCCTGCCACCAAGCCAGAGCCAATGATGAACATCGTGGCTTGGAGGGAGAAAGACATGGTGACAGCCGTGATATTCGCCCGGAAGAAGCATCGTCCCGACTGCTACGGCCAACGGATAATCAGTCCGGGAGCCCTCGATATGGCCGGTCTCATCATCACACCACAGGAGGCCGACTTCCGCTCGTTAGATGCCGTAGAGGCAGAGGCCATCCTCAGAGAGGTGAGTCTTGACGACAACGAGGTGCAGCAGGTGGTCGGACGGCTCGCAGCCTCCACCGACGACACATCGAGAGAGCAACCACGGGAGGCCACCACCTTCCAGACAGAGCCGCTCGTCAAGGTAGGCATCGTCAGTGCGAAGCAGATACGCTTCACGCTGAATGGTCCCTACTCGGCCAAAGGCGAGGTGATAGAGGGCGAGCAGGAGGTGACCTTCTTCGAGGGAGGCATCAGCTGGAACGGCAGTCTCTATCGCGAGCTGCGCATGGCTCCCGTCGTGGCCGACGCTTCCTTCTCGTTGGAAGATGTCGTCATCGGAGTGAACTTCCACTGGGAGCGGAAAGAGACGCAGACCTTCCAGGGCGTTCTCCACCTCGTGGTGGAAGAAGACAAGATATGCGCCATCAACGAGCTGCCCGTAGAGCAGTATCTCGTCAGCGTCATCTCGAGCGAGATGAGTGCCACCTCGTCGGTGGAGCTGCTGAAGGCGCATGCCGTCATCTCTCGCTCGTGGCTTCTCGCCCAGATGGAGAAACGACAGCAACGCAATGCCGCCGACAACAGCAACGGCTTCTTCTCGTTTGTGAAGAAGGAAGACGAGATCGTGCGTTGGTACGATCGCGACGACCATACCATTTTCGATGTTTGTGCCGACGACCACTGCCAGCGCTACCAAGGAATCACAAAGGCTTCCAACCCTCATGTGGCTGAAGCCGTAGAGGCCACCCGCGGACAGGTGCTCACCTATCAGGGTGAACTGTGCGACACCCGCTTCAGCAAATGCTGCGGCGGAAGGACAGAAGAGTTCCAGTATTGCTGGGAGGACACGCCGAAGCCTTACCTCGTCTCCGTCAGCGACACAGCCGACGACAGCAGCGAGCCTTTCTGCCACACCCACGACGAGCATATCCTACGCCAGGTGCTCAACGACTACGACCAAGAGACGGCCGACTTCTTCGAATGGACGGTGGAGTACTCGCAGCAGCAGCTTTGCCAGCTGATAGAGAGCAAGCTGAAGATGACATTCGGTCAGATTGTCTCGCTCGAACCCTTAGAACGCGGTAAGAGCGGACGCATCAGTAGACTGAAGATCGTGGGCACGGAGCGCCAGTTCACCATCGGCAAGGAGCTGGAGATACGTCGCACGCTGAGCGAGACGCACCTGAAGAGCAGCAACTTCGAGGTCAGCTCGTCACAGTTCGTCAACGGCATACCGCAGCACTTCGTCCTGCGAGGACGCGGCTGGGGACATGGTGTCGGACTCTGCCAGATCGGTGCCGCCGTGATGGGTGAGCGTGGCTACAGTTACGAGCAGATTCTCCGCCACTACTATCAGGACACCGACATCAGCAAGAAATACGAATAAATGAAGAATGAAGAATCATGCATTATGAACCATGCATTATGAACTATAAACTATGAACTATAAACTATGAACTATAAAAAGTCTCCCTGGGCCTGGGTGCCCTCACTGTATTTCGCAGAAGGACTGCCCTATGTGGCCGTCATGACCATCTCGCTCGTGCTCTACAAACAGTTAGGGCTGAGCAACGCACAAATCACGTTCTACACCTCATGGCTCTACCTCCCCTGGGTCATCAAGCCCCTGTGGAGCCCCTTGGTCGACATCATCAAGACCAAGCGCTGGTGGGTCGTCACCATGCAGCTGCTCATCGGAGCAGCCTTCGGAGGTGTGGCCTTCACCATACCCACGTCGTTCTGGCTGCAAGGGTCACTCTGCTTCTTCTGGCTAATGGCCTTCGCCAGTGCTACCCACGACATCGCCGCCGACGGCTTCTACATGATCGGCCTCGACCAGCACGACCAGGCATGGTTCGTGGGCATACGCAGCACGTTCTATCGCATCGCCACCATCTTCGGACAAGGCCTGTTGGTAGCCCTGGCGGGCAATCTGCAGGTGCTGTTCCGCTATAGCATCCCCTATTCGTGGAGCCTGATGTTCTACGGCGTCACGGGCATCTTCATCGCGCTCTGGCTCTGGCACAGCTATGCCCTGCCGCGCGTGGAGACGGACACAGACACTACACAGACGGCAGCGTCGACAGAGGCTCACACGCTCTCCAACGGCAATGCTAACCTCCCGTCAGAGCAGACGGGCAGCGACGCGCTGCGCTCCATCTGGCACGAGTTTGTCGGCGTCGTGAAGACCTTCTTCACCAAGATGCCCCTGCGCGAAACAATCATCGCCCTGCTCTTCATGCTTCTCTATCGCATGCCCGAGGGACTGCTCGCCAAGGTGTCGGCGCTCTTCCTCATCGACAGCCATGGAGCTGGCGGACTGGGACTGTCGCCACAGGAATACGGACTGGTACAAGGAACGGTGGGCATCGTCGGACTGACCCTCGGTGGCATCCTCGGCGGCATGGCTGCCGGCAAGGATGGCTTGAAGCGCTGGCTGTGGCCCATGGTATGCGCTATCACGCTGCCCGACATCGTCTATGTCTACATGAGCTATGCCCTGCCCGAGAGCCTCATGGTGGTCAACCTCTGCGTCTTCTTCGAGCAGTTTGGCTATGGCTTCGGCTTCACAGCCTACATGCTCTATCTCATCTACTACAGCCAGGGCGAGTACAAGACAAGCCACTATGCCCTCTGCACCGCTTTCATGGCCCTGTCGATGATGATTCCCGGACTCTTCGCTGGCGCCCTGCAGCAATGGGTGGGCTATCGCCACTTCTTCCTCATCGTCATGCTGCTCTGCGCCGTCACCTTCATCGTCACCGCCTATATCAAGATAGACCCGAAGTTCGGAAAGAAAGAGGAAAAATGAAGAATTATGCATTAAGCATTATGAATTGTCAATTGTCAATTATCCATTATCCATTATTGAGGTTCGTTTCCTGTCTGACGGCAATGCTCCTGACCGTCGCGGCATGGGGGCAATACCGCTCGGAGGTGTGGTGCCCCGACCGGGGCGACGGCACCTACGTCAACCCCGTCATCAATGCCGACTATAGCGACCCCGACGTCATCTGCGTCGGCGACGACTATTATCTCACGGCCAGCTCGTTCAACTGCATGCCGGGACTGCCCATTCTCCACTCGCGCGATTTGGTCAACTGGCAGATCATAGGACACGCCCTGACACGACAGTTCACCGCCGACAACAGTCCCTCCTACCCGAAGCCCGAACACGGCAACGGCGTATGGGCTCCCTGTCTGCGCTATCACGACGGGTGGTTCTACATCTACTGGGGCGACCCGGACCGCGGAGTCTTCATGGTGCGCACACAACAGCCTGACGGCAAGTGGGAAGAGCCCCTGCTCGTCGTCGAGGGGAAGGGCATCATCGACACCACACCCCTCTGGGACGACGACGGCCGCTGCTATCTCGCCAACGGATGGGCTGGCTCACGATGCGGTTTCAACTCGGTACTTTCCGTGCGCGAGCTGTCGGCCGACGGCACGAAGGCCATCTCGGAGCCCGTCATCGTCTTCGACGGAGGCAATGCCAACCACACTGCAGAGGGACCGAAGCTCTACAAGCGCGACGGGTGGTATTGGATATTCTGTCCCGCCGGAGGGGTGGCGACAGGATGGCAGCTGGCCATGCGCTCACGCTCGCCCTATGGCCCCTATGTGTCGCGCCGTGTCATGGACCAGGGGAAGAGCGCCGTCAACGGCCCTCATCAGGGGGCATGGGTCCACACAGCACAGGGTGAGGACTGGTTCCTCCACTTCCAGGACAAGGGTTGCTACGGGCGTGTCGTCCATCTGCAACCTCTGACATGGAGCAAAGACGGATGGCCCGTCATCGGACAAGACGACAACCGCGACGGCTGCGGCGAACCCGTCATGAGCTACCGCAAGCCGAAGAGCAACGTTTCCGTTCTTGTCAACCCCGAAGAGAGCGACGAATTCAACCTCCCCGCATGGGGCAAGCAATGGCAGTGGCAGGCCGACTACCAGGAAGCGTTCGGCATGCCCACCGCCGACGGCACCCTGCGCCTCTACACCCACCGACTGGGCGACGGCAGCCTTTGGGATGCTCCCAACCTGCTGCTGCAGAAGACACCGGCCGACCGCTTCATGGCTACCGCCAAGCTGCGCATCGCAGCCAAAGCCGACCATCAGTATGGCGGACTGGTGATGATGGGACGCGACTATCAGGCCCTCGTGGCCGAGAGGATAGGCGACGACTTCGTCCTCCAGCTGCTCACCGCCCACGATGCCGACCGCGGCAAGCAGCACACCGCAAAGACCATCGCCACACTGAAACCGACGGAGCGCGATGCCATACCCTACCAGCCAGCCATCTACCTGACCATCTATCTACGCATCAAGGTCGCCGACGGCCGCTGCTCGTTCGCCTACAGCACCAACGGGCGGCAGTTCCGCGAAGCCTCCACCGACTTTGCCATGCGCGAGGGCAAGTGGATAGGAGCAAAGATTGGCTTCGTCGCCGAAGAGACCAACGCCAAGGGCAACCGCGGATGGATTGACGCCGACTGGTTCCGCATCAGCCGGGCAGAATAGCATCAGGGGAAAGAATCAGATATCGTATTCATTAGGTGAGAGCATCCGCCCGCTGGACATGTAAATTATGTAAGGCAAAAATTTGGCAGTTATCGCTTCATTCGTGTATCTTTGCACCCGAATCCCGTAGCCTGGCAAAGTGCCATGAGTGAAAGGAGGTAACCAAAATCATATAATATGAGAAAAGTATTAGTGTGGTTGCTATGCATCCCATTGGCGATGTCGGCAGCACAACCGGACAAGCAGTCCGGAAAGGCGGAAGTTGTATATCTGCAGGGCTATTTCCGAGGCTATCTGGAATCATACTATTAACCTTTATATAGCAGGCTATTTCCTGCAAGCCTTCCAGACATTCCTACTCAGTCAGCTGCTATCTTTCTTATCAAGAATTGGAGAGATAAATAGAGATCTCACGTTCGCAAGCTGTAGGAACCCAAGCGTCGCGCAAAGCCTAAAATATGCTAAAAGATTGAGCAAAAGGAAGGAAGGATGACAGAAAATTCGTATATTTGCACCAAATTTTTTAAAAAGCTGAAAAGCGTGAAGATAAAAGAAGTGGTTAGCGCCCTTGAACGATTCGCGCCTCTGCCCTTGCAGGAAGGATTCGACAATGCCGGCCTGCAGGTAGGATTGACAGAGACGGAGGTTTCAGGGGCATTATTGTGTTTAGACGTTACGGAACGGGTGGTAGACGAGGCAATAGCCCTCGGCTGCAACCTCATCGTGAGCCATCATCCGCTGATCTTCCACGCCCTGAAGCGCGTCAGCGACGACAACGATGTGCAGCGCACCGTGGTGAAGGCCATCAAGAACGACATCACGGTGGTGTCGATGCACACGAATGCGGACAACGCGCCAAGCGGCGTCAACTTCAAGATAGCCGAGCGGATGGGGCTGAAGGACGTGCGCTTTTTCGGTCCGGAGAAGCTGGTGGGCGACATCATGGGCGGCAGTGGCGTGATAGGCGAGCTGAAGGAGGGTGTGAAGGCGCAGGACTTCATGATGATGCTGAAAAGGCAGTTTGACGTGGCCTGCATCATGGCCAACCAACTGTTGCAACGCCCCATCCGGCGCGTGGCCATCTGCGGGGGCGCGGGGGCTTTCCTCTTGGGCGATGCCATCCGGGCAGGAGCCGATGCCTTCGTCACAGGAGAGATGCACTATCACGACTACTTCGGCCACGAACAGGAGATTCAGATAGCCGTCATCGGCCACTACCAGAGCGAGCAGTTCACCAACGAGATCTTCAAGGAGGTGATTGAGCGCGAATGTCCGGGGGTGAAATGTTTCCTCACCAAGACGAACACCAACCCCATCGTCTATGTCTGAATATGAAGGAGATACAGGAGTTTAGGAGTTCAGGAGTCCAGACATTAGTTTTGTTTGCTAACTTCACGAGCCTTAGAAATCAGATAGTATTGTCTGAACTCCTGAAACTCCTGAACTACAAAAGAAGTTAAACATATACGAAACTTGAATAGTAAAAAAAAACTTTATGGCAAAGAAAGATCCTAACGACTTTACCGTAGAGGAGCGCCTGAAAGCCCTCTACCAGTTGCAGACAACGCTGTCTGCCATCGACGAGAAGAAAGCGCTTCGCGGCGAGCTGCCGCTCGAGGTGCAAGACTTGGAAGACGAGATTGTCGGTCTCAATACACGCGTCGAAAAGATAGAAAGCGAGATAGATGAGTTCCGGCAGGCTATCGCGCAGAAGAAGGCCGACATCGAAGAGGCGAAGGCCAGTATCGAGCGCTATAACAGACAGCTCGAGGACATTCAGAACAACCGACAGTATGACACGCTGAACAAGGAGATAGAGTTTCAGTCGCTCGAGGTGGAGCTCTGCAACAAGAAGATCCGCGAGGCGAACATACGCATCGAAGAACGGCAGGCTGACCTGCAGAACGCCCGCGAGCTGATTGAGGAGCGGGAGCAGGTGCTGGAAGAGAAGCGCAACGAGCTGGACGAGATCATGGACGAGACGCGCACCGCCGAGGAGGAGCTCAAGGAGAAAGCCAAGACGCTGGAGCTGAAGATAGAGCCGCGCCTGCTGGCCAGCTTCAAGCGCATCCGTAAGAATGCCCGCAACGGACTGGGCATCGTCTATGTGCAGCGTGATGCTTGCGGCGGCTGCTTCAACAAGATTCCGCCACAGCGACAGCTCGACATCAAGATGCACAAGAAGGTGATCGTGTGCGAATATTGCGGTCGCATCCTCGTTGACCCCGAACTGGCCGGCGTGAAGCTCGACAAGACGGGTGCCGAGGAGAAGCCGAAGCGCCGCAGAACCACTCGCCGCACCAAGAAGGCTGAGGAGGCTCCAAAGGAAGACTAAAACAAGAGAATGCCAAATTATAAACAATTAAAAACTAAAAGATCTATGACTCAAAACAAACAACAAAGCGGAAGCTGGGTGGCCATCGTCACCATGTTCTTCCTCTATGCGATGATCTCGTTCGTAACGAACCTCGCCGCACCGATCGGTGTCATCTGGAAAAATGCGTTCGCCGACACGGGCAGCGCCAACATGATCGGTATGCTCGGTAACGCCATGAACTTCCTGGCTTACCTCTTCATGGGAATCCCCGCCGGCAAGATGCTGACGAAGATTGGTTATAAGAAGACGGCCCTGGTGGGTATCGCCACTGGCTTCGTGGGCGTCTTCGTACAGTTCTGCTCTGGCTTGCTGCCCGTCGGCGTGGCCGGCTTCGTGGTCTACCTGCTGGGTGCCTTCATCTCGGGCTTCTGCGTCTGTATGCTCAACACCGTTGTCAACCCGATGCTCAACCTGATTGGTGGTGGCGGCAACCGCGGTAATCAGCTCAACATGATCGGCGGCACGCTCAACTCGCTGTCGGGAACATTCACGCCGCTGCTCGTCGGTGCACTCATCGGAACGGTGACGGCCAACACCAAGATGGTGGATGTCAACCTGGTGCTGTACATCGCTATGGCTGTGTTTGCACTGGCCTTCATCGTCCTCTCGTTCATCCCCATTGCCGACCCCGAGCGCGGCAAGGTGACAAAGGACACGGTGTTCGAACACTCGCCCTGGGCTTTCCGCCACTTCGTGCTGGGCACCATCGCCATCTTCGTCTATGTAGGCGTGGAGGTGGGTATCCCCGGAACACTCATCTACTTCCTCTCTGACACGACGGAGAAGGGTGGCGGTGCCGGACTGGAGAACCCCGTGGCCATCGCAGGAGCCGTGGCAGCTACCTACTGGCTGCTGATGCTCGTGGGCCGTACGGTGTCTGCCTTCATCGCCAGCAAGGTGTCGAGCCGCCAGATGATGCTCTTCGCCACATCGCTGGGCATGGTGTTCATCCTTCTGGCTATGTTCCTCGGCAAGTCGTCGTCAGTCTCGATGCCCGTCTTTGCCAACTTCTCGTTCAGCATGGTGACGGTGCCCGTGGCTGCCTTGTTCCTGGTGCTCTGCGGACTGTGCACCTCGGTGATGTGGTCGTGCATCTTCAACCTGGCCTGCGAGGGACTGGGTAAGTATTCGGCACAGGCCAGCGGTATCTTCATGATGATGGTGGTAGGCGGTGGTGTCCTTCCGCTGATTCAGAACTTCATTGCCGACAACACGGGCTACATGATCTCGTACATCGTTCCGTTCCTGGGCGTTGCCTTCATGTTCTACTATGCCCTGATTGGTTCGAAGAACGTCAACAAGGATATCCCGGTGTAAGTTTTTTCCCTCTATCTTTATACACAAAGAAAGCGAGGTTGCGCCCCATTTGCTCGGCGCGACCTCGCTTTCGTTTCTTCCTCTTATAACTATCCGCGCGGCTAATAAAAGCAGCGGACGAACACGGAAAAGGTCAACAGAGATAAAGCAACGGACAAACACGGACGTACACGGTAAAGGTCAACAGAGATAAAAGCAACGGACAAACACGGACGAATACGGACTATTAATACCTACTTATAATAATTCCGTGAGAATCCGTGATAATCCGTTGCCAGAACAACCGTGATAATCCGTGATAATCCGTTGCCATAACACCGTGATAATCCGTGTTAATCCGTTGCAAAACAACCGTGATAATCCGTGATAACCCGTTGCCATAACTACCGTGATAATCCGTGTTAATCCGTTGCCATAAGCTACATGTCGTCGTAGGTGTCCAGATAGGTGACATGGGTGACCAGATACTCCTCTACGCCATGCTTGCCGTCGGCACCGCCGATGCCGCTCTTCTTCACACCGGCATGGAAGCCCTGGATGGCCTCGAAGTGCTCGCGGTTGATATAGGTCTCGCCGAACTCCAGTTCGCGGCAGGCCTTGACAGCCACGTTCAGGTCTTTGGTGAAGATGCTGCTGGCCAGACCGTATTCGCAGTCGTTGGCATAGCCGATGACCTCGTCGAGCGTCTCAAACTCAACCAGCGGGATGACCGGTCCGAAGGTCTCCTCGTGGATGATGTCCATATCCTGACGACAGTTGTCGAGGACGGTGGCTGCGTAGAAGTAGCCTTTCTCACCTACCCGATGGCCGCCGCAGAGCAGTTTCGCTCCCTGGCTGATGGCGCGTTCCACCTTCTCGGTGACGCTCTCGAGGGCTCTCTTCTCGACCAGCGGTCCCATATCGACCGTCTCGTCGGCCAGCACATCGCCCACCCTGACGGCCTTCATCTTCTCGACGAGGATGCGGGTGAACGCCTCCTTCACACCTTTCTGTACATACACGCGCTCAGCGTTGTTACAGATCTGGCCGTTGTTGCCGATACGCGAGTCGACAATCCACTGGGCTGTGCGCTCCAGGTCGGCATCGTTCATGACGATGGCCGGGGCCTTTCCGCCCAGTTCGAGGCTCACCTTCGTGATATTCTTCGACGCGGCAGCCATGATGCTCTCACCGGCAGCAACAGAACCCGTTACGCTGACGATGTCGATCTTCGGGCTGCCTGCCATCTCGTTGCCGATGACGCTGCCCTTGCCCGTCACGATGTTGATGACACCGGCAGGCAGACCCACCTCGTCGACCACCTTGGCAAACTCGGTGCAGTTCTCGGGTGTCAGCTGACTGGGCTTGATAACGATGGTGCAACCGGCTATCAGGGCTGCTCCGGCCTTACGGGCAATGAGGAAGAAGGGGAAGTTCCACGGCAGGATGCCAGCCACCACGCCGATGGGCTTCTTCGTGAGCAGGATGGTCTCGTTGGGACGGTCGCTGGGAATAATCTCCCCCTCGATATGGCGGGCGAAGGTAGCCATATACTCGAAGTAGCTGATGGTGGCACCCACTTCGATAGAGGCCCATGTCCGCGTCTTTCCCTGCTCGCGCATGATAATCTCGGTGAACTCCTTCTCGCGCTTCTTGATGCCCTCAGCTATCTTCAGCAGATAGGCGGCACGCTCGATGGCAGGTGTCTTGGCCCATGCCTTCTGGGCGGCACGAGCAGCATCGAGAGCCTCGTTGACGTCCTCGATGGTTCCTTCCGGCTGACGTGAGATAACTTCTTCGGTCGACGGGTTCAACACGTCGATCCACCGCCCGCTGCGACTCTCGCAGAAGCGGCCATTGATGTACATTTTCAGATCGTTCATCTTGTCTTTGATTTGTTTAGGTAAATAAATGTATAGAAAAAATCTTCCACAAAATTAATGCTTTCTACACATTCTGACAACTTTTTTCAATTGTTTTACCGTTTTTTCAACAATCTTTGAAATGCCTTTTTTTATTGCTCTTCAGTGTTTTCGGGGGCTGCTCTGTAAATTCGCCATCCTATGAGGGCAATGAGGATGCTCATCAGCGGACTGATCAGATTGAAGAAACAATAAGGAAGATAGGTCAGCGTGGGTACGCCGAGAACGGTGCTCTGCGTCATGCCGCACGTATTCCAGGGTACCAAGACAGAGGTGACGGTGGCCGAGTCCTCACAACTGCGGCTCAGCAGGCGCGACTCGTAGCCCTTCGTGCGATAGGCCTGCTTGAAGATGTCGGCATTCAGCACGATGGAAATGAACTGGTCGCCCGTGGTGATGTTCAGGAAGATACCCGTTCCCACCGTCGAGGCGACAAGGCTCGCACGACTGCGAACGAAGCGGACGATGACCTGAGTAAGACTTCCGATCATACCGCTGGCCACCATAGCGGCACCAAAGCACATGGCACAGAGAATGAGCCAGATGGTGTTGAGCATTCCAGCCATGCCTCCCGTGGAGACGAGTTCGTTGAGCGACGCGTTGCCCGTGTCGATGGCTGTTGCACCATAGTAGGTCATTGCCAACCCCCTGACCAGTCCGCTGCCAATCTCCGTGAGGATATGGGGCTGAAGGATGAGCGCCACGATGCCCGCCATGATGGACGAAAGAAACAGTACGATGAGCGACGGCACACGACGGGCTATCAGCACACCCGTGAGCAAGGGCACCAACAGCGTCCACAGCGAGATATGGAATGTCTGCAAGAGGCCATCGGTGAACTCGCCCACCTGCAGCTTCACATCGCTGACATTGCCAAAGCCGGCAAAGAGGAAGATGGTTATAGTGATGAGAAACGTGGGCGTGGTGGTCAACGTCATGTAGCGGATATGGGTGAACAGGTCGGTACCGGTAGCCGAAGAAGCCAGGATGGTGGTGTCACTCAGTGGCGACATCTTATCGCCAAAATAGGCTCCCGAGATGATGGCTCCCGCCGTCCATGCCTCTGACAAGCCCAATACGTGGCCGATTCCCAAAAGTGCTACACCGATGGTGGCGATGGTTGTCCACGAACTACCGGACAACAGCGACACCAAGGCACAGATGACGCAGGTGCATATCAGGAAGAACTGAGGCGACATCACCTGGACACCGTAATAGATGAGTGTGGGTACGATGCCGCTTATCATCCACGAGCCCGACAACATGCCCACGCAAAGCAATATCAGCAGCGTCACCGACACTTCGCCCACCGTCTGCTTCAGCTGCGCCTCAAACTTCTTCCACGGCACGCGATAGATGCCTATCGAGATACACATACATACGGCCGTGCCCATCAGCAACGCCACCTGACTGCCGCCATCGAGCGAGTCGCTGCCAAACAGCGTGATGACCACGGCCAGGAAACCTATCAGCACCACCACGGGAATCAGGGCCACCAGCGGGTGCGGTATTTTCGTTGTTGCTTCCATATTCGGCCACAAAGATACGAAAAAGTACCGAAATCACAAAAACTATTTGTATTTTTCCTTCGCTTATTGATGAGGGTTTTGGGTTAAAACTGCTGAAGTCAGAAAAAAGCCTCCCCACCGTCTTGCCGTAGCAAAACAACGGGGAGACCATCTCTGACCTGCTTAGGGATGGTTGCTGACATCATCAGAGATAGTCTCTGACAGGCTCAGGAGACATCTCCGACGAGCTCAGGAGACATCTGCGGCAACTTTACAGACGATCTCTGGCAGATGATCACGCTCACGGAAAAAGTTTTGCAAGAAAAAGGGGGCAACACCTCACCAAAATGTGCCAAAACGCCCTGTTTATCGGCCTTCCCGATGGTGAGGTATTGCTTCATCACCTCACCAGAGACCCCACCAGAGACCCCACCATTCATTGCTCCCTATGTGCTGTTGCGACGCTAGGAAGC
>CAMORS010000041.1 GCA_946624005.1 uncultured Prevotella sp.
TTGATAATTTAACATTTAAGGCAATCCATGAGTCAACCTATTTCAGTACAAGACACACACCTTATATATAACTCTTCATTCTATTTCGAGGCACCTACTTCGATGCAAGTGTAGGGACGGAAGAAGCAAGCCTTCGCTTGAAGCCGTGAATCTTCTTGACGATATCGCTTCTTAGGACAGCACGACATCAAGCACCATCATCAGCACGAAGCCAAGAGCGAAACCGATGGTGCTGAGATTGCTGTGCCGACCTTCCGATGCCTCCGGAATGAGTTCCTCGACGACAACATACATCATGGCTCCCGCTGCGAAAGCCAGCATGTAGGGCAGGACAGGCATCATCAATGCAGAAAGCAGCACCACAACCAAGGCGCCCAACGGCTCTACGGCACCGCTCAGGCTTCCGATGGCAAACGATTTCCACTTGCTGTTGCCCGCTGCCCGCATCGGCATAGAGATGATGGCACCCTCGGGGACGTTCTGTATGGCAATACCCAAAGACACGGCGATGGCACTGGCTATCGAGATGTTCGAGACGCTGTTCTCGGCTCCGGCAAAGACGACACCCACCGCCATGCCTTCGGGCAGGTTGTGGATGGTGACAGCCAGCGACAGCATGGCCGTCCGCGACAGGTGCGAACGCAGTCCTTCGGGCTTCTCGCTGCCCAGATGCAGATGGGGCGTCAGTTCGTCTAACAGCAGCAGGAAGCCTATTCCCAACAGGAATCCGACGGCTGCGGGCATGACCGACCAGCGTCCACTGTCGGCCACCATTTCCATGGAAGGTATCAACAGCGACCATACGGAGGCAGCCACCATCACGCCAGAAGCAAACCCCAGAAGCGACTTCTGAAGACGAACAGACATCTCGCCTCGCATCAAGAAGACAAAGGCAGAGCCAAGCATCGTGCCGAGCAGGGGCAGTAACAGTCCGATGAGTAGTGTTGACATAGCGCTATTTTTGCTGCAAAGATAAAGGATTTTTTCGAATCAAGAGATAAAAAACCAAATAAAAATCAGAAAATCATTATAAATGATGATTGCAGGAACAGGAAAGAAAGTGTACCTTTGCAGCCGAAAATTACAATCACATAGAAATATGAAGAAGATATGGATGATAGGGCTTATGATTTCTGCCCTCAACACGCCAGCCCTCAAGGCTGAAAACACGACAGTAGTCAACCCAGAAAAAACAACAACAGAGGCTGCCGCCGACACTTCGAAGGTCCATGACCTGGACGAGGTGGTGGTCATCTCGCAGGCAAAAGAGTTTTTCAACCTGCGCCAGCAACCGCTGAGCAGCACGATGTTCAGCAGCACAGAGGCCGACCGTCTCGGAGCACGCGACCTGAGAGATTTGTCGTTGATGGTGCCATCGTTCGCCATGCCTCACTACGGATCGCGCTACACCTCGTCGATGTACGTACGCGGCATCGGATCGCGCGTCAACAGTCCTGCCGTGGGCATGTATGTCGACGGTCTGCCGATGATGAACAAGAGCCAGTTTAACACCCACCTCTACGAGCTCGACCGCGTGGACATCCTACGTGGACCGCAGGGAACACTCTACGGACTGAACACCGAGGGCGGCATGGTGCGCCTCTATTCGCGCAACCCCATGACCTATCAGGGCACCGATGTGCAGCTCAGCTTCGGCACGAAGACCTACCGCAACATCGAAGCAGCCCACTACGGCAAGGCCAGCGACCGTTTCGCCTACTCGCTGGCCGCCTTCTATGAGGGACAGAACGGATTCTTCAAGAACCAATTCGACGGCCAGCGTGCCGACCGCTACAACGAGGCCGGCGGCAAGCTGCGCCTGATGGTACAACCTTCGGAGCGTCTGCTCTTCGACTTCGTGGCCGACTACCAATGGGTTCGCCAGAACGGATTCCCCTACGGACTGATGGACACCGAGACGGGATGCACGGCACAACCCAACACCAACCATCAGGGCAACTACCACAGAAACATGTTCAATGCCGGACTGAACATCAGCTGGAACGCCGGTGCCGTATCGCTCTACAGCACCACATCATACCAATTCCTGCGCGACAACATGCTCATGGACATCGACTATCTGCCCGTTGACTATATGCGCATGGAGCAACGTCAGCTGCAGAATGCCGTGACCGAGGAACTGACGTTGAAGTCGAACAGTCAGGGACGATGGAAGTGGGCCACCGGACTCTTCGGTTCGTACCAATGGCTGAAGACTGACGCTCCCGTCTACTTCGACAAGGATATGGACAACTTCCTGGCCAACACCATCAATACCGCTATGTATAATGCGATGGTCAACAGCATGAAGGGACGCTTCATGCAGCAGGGTATGCCCGAACAGCAAGCCATCGAGATGGCAAAGAGCACCATCGAGCGGGCCGGCGGCGTACACATGAACGTCGACCTGAACACCGTGCCGGGACTCTTCCATACACCACAGGCCAACTTCGGCGTGTTCCACGAATCGAACATCGACCTGACCGACCGCCTCACCGCCACGCTCGGACTGCGCTACGACTACACCCACGTCAGCATCGACTACGACACCAGCGCTCGCATGGTGAGCCAGGCTAACGTGATGGGACAAGAGGCTACCGTCGTGCTGACATCGGCTCTGGTCAACCACGCCCACAACCACTTCGACCAGCTCCTGCCAAAGATTGGTCTGACCTACCGGCTGAACGGCGGAAGCAACATCTATGCCACCGTGAGCAAAGGCTACCGTGCCGGCGGATACAACATCCAGATGTTCTCCGACATCCTTCAGACAGAGCTCAACGCCAACAGTTCGCAGCGCGGCAACTACGACATCCCCCACGACGATGCCACCTACGACAACATCCGCAACACCATCGCCTACAAGCCGGAGGTGAGCTGGAACTATGAGGCCGGAACCCACCTGAACCTCTTCTCGGGCAGGATGCACTTCGACCTCGCCGCCTTCTACGTGCAGATACGCAACCAACAGCTCAGCGTCATGGCCGGCACCTACGGATTCGGACGCATGATGACCAATGCCGGCAAGAGCTTCAGCTGCGGTATCGAGGCCAGTCTGCAAGGCGAAGCTGCCGACAACCACCTGTCGTGGATGCTGAACTACGGCATCACTCACGCCGAGTTTAAGGAGTATGTCTACAACGAGCCTCAGGAGGGTACCGACCGGATGCCCCTCGACTACAACGGTAACCGCGTGCCCTACATCCCGATGCACACCCTCGGCGGCATGGCCGACTATCGCTTCGACCTGCAGGGAGCCATGCGCTCGCTGACCATCGGCGCCAACTTCTCGGCACAAGGCAGCACCTACTGGGATGAAGCCAACCTGCACAAACAGAAGTTCTATGCCGTCGTGGGCGCTCATGCCGATGCCGACTTCGGCCTGTGCCAGCTCAGCCTGTGGGTACGCAACCTCACCAATACGCGCTACAACACCTTTGCCGTGAGCACCTCAGCCACAGGACCGGAGCTCTATTTCGCACAGCGCGGCAACCCCATCCAATGTGGTGTAGACCTGAAATTCCACTTTTAAAGATAGAAGATAGATTTAACCAAAACTGTAGACTGCCAGTCGACCGAACAACATGAGCTAAGAGCCATGTCGTTCCGGTCGATTTTTTTTGTAATTACCTACTGTCAAAATATGAAAAAGCAAGTGTTGTTCAATTTTTCTTGAAAAATATTCCAATATATTTTGTGGTTTAAAGAAAATTAATTATCTTTGCCACAGAATATGGCAACAATTATCTATCCCGCACCCATCTTCGGCCCCGTAAGAAGCCGCCGACTGGGTATATCATTGGGCATCAACCTGATGCCCGCCGATGGCAAAGTGTGTACATTCGACTGTGTCTACTGCGAATGTGGTTTCAACAAAGACTTCCGTCCGCACCTTCCGCGCCCCACTCGCGAAGAGGTGGCAGCCGCCTTGGAGCAGAAGCTCAGAGAGATGGCGGGTATCGAGGTACGAGGTGCGAAGTACGAAGAAAACTGTCACGACATCCGTCTGAAGCAGGCAAAAGGCATTCCGCCAGGAGCTGTGCCCGACGTGCTGACCTTTGCCGGCAACGGCGAGCCGACGGCCCATCCTCATTTCGCTGAAATCATCGACGACACCATCCGCCTGCGCGACAAGTACTGCCCCCGGGCAAAGGTATCGGTACTGAGCAACAGCACGATGATTCACAAGGCCGAGGTGAGAGAGGCCCTGATGCGCGTAGACAACAACATCCTGAAGCTCGACACCATCGACCCTATATATATTAATAAGGTAGACCGCCCGACAGGCCGGTACGATGTCAACGAGGTAGTCCGCAACATGAAGCTATTCAACGGGCACCTCATCATCCAGACCATGTTTATGAAGGGAATGTCAGAGGGCGAGAGCGTAGACAACACGGGCGAGGAATATGTCGCCCCATGGCTTGAAGCCGTGAAGGACATTGCGCCAGAGAGCGTGATGATCTACACCATCGACCGCGAGACACCTGACCACGACCTCTTGAAGGCCACGCACGACGAGCTCGACGCCATCTGCCAACGCGTAGAGGCAATGGGCATACCGTGCACGGCATCCTATTAGCAGAAACAACAAAGAACTAAAAGAAACAAACCATTATGAACAAGCATTACATCATGAAAGCACTTGCCCTCGTGATGGCCATTTGCTGTGCCACACAATGGGCTATGGCCGAAGAGAAAGACGACGGCCAGTTTGTCTACAACACCTTTAAGGCTGATGTCGGTGCCGAAACCAACGCCGACTGCGTAGAGATACTCGGATTCTCGCCGTCGTATCCCGACGACGGGGGCGACATCGAGCTGTCATTCAAAACAAGCAGGGTAACCATCGACGGGGTGCAATACTACCTCTACCGGATTGGCAACTCTGCCTTCTCGCCCTACGGCTCGCGCTATCAGACTTGGATAGAAGGGCGCGAGATGTGCCGACGTATCACGAAGCTCACTATCAGATGCACATCGATGCAGCAAATAGGCGACGCCGCGTTCCAAGGCTGTGAGAAACTGTCAGAGGTGTCACTCTTCGAGTATACGAACGAGCATGCCATCAAGAAAATAGGCAGCTCCGCCTTCGAGTCGACGGCCATCGACCGCATCAGTCTGCCGGAGAATGTGACGCTTATCGAGAGCTATTGTTTTGCCAACACGAAGAACCTGAAGAGCATCAATATGAGGAATGCCTCTTACATCGGCAGCCATGCTTTCTACAAGTCGGGGCTGGAAACCGTCACGCTGTGTAAGGAACTGCGCAACACGATATACGACTCGTGGGGCATTGCCGACAACGCCTTCGGCTCGTGCGCCAACCTGAAGGCGGTCACCGCCAACAGGCCGACGCCTTATCCCATTTCGGCCAATGCCTTCGCCAACCTGCCTACCGATGCTGTACTGATTGTGCCCGACGGGTCGGAAGATGCCTTTGCTGCGGCTACAGGCTGGAGTGCCTTCTACACCATCGAGGGTACATCGCTCACAGGTAAGGAGTTCGACGATGGAACGTTCGTGTATCGAGTGGTGACGGACGACAAAGAGTACGATATCCACACCTGCGAGATTATCGGCCTGTCGCCCAGCTACACGGAACATGGCATCGGCTGGTACGAAGCCAAAAAGCAAGCCAGCATGCAGGATCTGATGGGCGACTGGCATAGCTTCGACGTGGTAGGCATCGGTAAGCAGGCCTTCCGCTACAGCGACCTGACGATAGCCAACTTCAGCACGTGCGAATATCTGACATACATCGATGACGAAGCCTTTGCCAACAGCAAGGAGCTCTTCTCCGTCAGCTTCCCCAACACGCTCGATTGGGTGGGCGAAGGAGCTTTCGAGGGATGCACAGGTCTGATGGGGATGGGACTGCCCGACAACGTGTATTCCATCGGCAAGCGGGCATACGCCGGATCGGGGATTCGCGGCATCACGATCCCAACGATGACTGCGGTCATCGAAGAGGAGACCTTCGCCGACTGCCCCAACCTGACTGAAGTGAAGCTGCCCGGCAACATGGCATATGTCAGGGCATACGCCTTCAGCGGGTCGGCACTCAAGACGGTAGTACTCAATGGCTACCTCAGCGGCGACATCGGCGAGGGAGCCTTCATGAACTGCAAGGACCTGGAGACTGTCGTCGGCTTGGCAGCATCGCCTGGCGACATCCCTGAGAGTGTCTTCAAGGGCGTGAAGAGCGGTGCCACGCTCTATGTGGCTGAAGACTGTTACGACTATTACTCCACGCTGACGGGATGGACGAAGTATCTGACGCTGAAGGTGATGAACACCGAGGGCGATGAGTTCGAACAGAACGGCTTCCGCTATCGGGTGAATGCCTTCGACATGGCATACAACAACGCCGACAGCGAGCGCTCGGTAGAGCTGTTAGGCTTTGCCGACGACAACCCGGACCAGTCGTATGTCGGCATGGCCGACTATGCCAGCCACATGGGAATGGACTATGCCATCACATACGTTGTGGCGGATGCCTTCACCGGCAACAAGAACATCGAGACGGTATCGCTGCCCAACAAGATGTTCCGCATCGGCGAGGGGGCCTTCAAAGACTGTAGCAACCTCCGGTACCTGTACCTGCCCGAGGAGATTTATGTCATCGGCAACCGCTCTTTCCAGAACACCGCCGTAGAGCGTGTCGAACTGCCCGAATATACAGGGCGTGTGGGCGTTGAAGCTTTCCGCGACTGCAAGCAGCTCAGGGAGATTGTGTTCAACAAGAACATCGAGATGGTCAACGACAACTCCTTCCACGGCTGTACCAGCCTACATCAGCTCGACCTGCCCAACATGGCAGACGTCTACTATGGCTTCGACGCTTTCGCCGAGAGTGGCATCTCGGTGCTCCATATCCCCTTCAACGTCGAGGAAGACGACTTCAGCGACGGTGTGTTCCGCAACTGTAAGAACCTGCGTCGTGTGCAGGTGGACATCTCGTCGCCTACTGGTATCGACGAGGCTGTCTTCGAAGGATCGTACGACAATGCCATCCTGCTCGTTCCCAACGGCATGGTGGGCACCTACATGGTGCTTGATGGCTGGAAGAACTTCTATCCCATCTACGACCACAACGGCATGCCCACCGGCATCGACCAGCCCTCAATGCCCAGCAACCAGCAACCTGCGCCCGTCTACGACCTGCAGGGACGCAAGGTGCATCAGCCCACGAAGGGCCTGTACATCAAGGAAGGCAAGAAGGTTGTGGTGAAATAGCGGAATGACGATAACAACGTCAAAACCGTTAAGAACGCCAAAACCGTTAAGAACGTTAAGAACGTCAAAACCGTTAAGAACGTTAAGAACGTTAAGAACGACAATAACGAAAATAACGAAAAAAACAGAAACAATCATGAACAAAATGATGACAAAGTTGGCGGCAGTCGTGACGATGCTCATGGCCCTGCCTTTCGTCGCGAATGCACAGACCGTGACATTCGAGGACGACTATTTCACCTACGAAAAGGTGACCGACAGCACGGTGAAGATCATCGGCTTCTCAACGAAGTTCAGCGAGAAGGCTTCCACCGACGTGCTGCACGAAGACGGCAAAATCTACCTGACGCGGTGGGGAGCGCCCTTCACAGAGCCTGTCATTGACGGCACGAGGCTGGACATCACGACCATCGGCGAACTGGCTTTCTCGCCCGACAACCCTCTCTACGACTCTTGGCCCGAAGGCAAGGAGCTATGCAAGAGTATCGTGGTGCTGGAAACCACATGGAGCTCTCTCACCAAAATTGAAGACAAAGCCTTCATGAACTGCGAGAACCTCTCAGACATCTCGCTGGGCAATATGACATATCCGCATAAGCCCATGAACTATATCGGTAAGTTTGCCTTTGCCGGCACCAAGCTCTACAACGTCTATTGGACAAGCGACTGCAAGACCATCGAAGACGGTTGCTTTGCCAACATCCCAACACTTACCGGATTCAGCTTCGGCGAGGTGAAGAAAATCGGAGCGGGAGCCTTCCTGAATTGCAGCTTCGAGCATCTGGAGTTCCCCTCCACGCTAAAGGATATCGGCAGCAAAGCCTTCGGCGGAAACTCCAATCTGAAGGGCATCAGGTGTAACGACGACGACCCGCAGGACATCACTGCCGATGCCTTCGACGGTATTCCCGACGACGTAGCGCTCATCGTGCCCGAGGGAACGGAAAATCTCTACAAGGCCCGCACGGGATGGAACGTCTTCGGCGACCGCATCCAAAGCTTCACGATGGTGGGACAGACGGTCAGCGACGAATACTTCAGCTATTATATCTACGAAGACGACAGCGAGGGGGTGTTGGGAAAGTGTCGTATCACAGGCTTAGCTCCCGACTGCACAGCAACCATGTTCTGGGGCTATGAAATCTATGGCTCCGTCAGCGTTGTCGATCCTGCAGGAACACGCCACTATTATTCAGCAACACAGATTGACGACCGAGCCTTCCGCAACAACACGAACATCGTGTGGATGGACCTGAGCGGCACCGGCATCTCCAGCATCGGCAGCAAAGCTTTCTCCGGCTGTACACAGATGTACCACTTAGACCTTCCGAATAATCTGACAACAATCGGTGAGTCAGCCTTCGAGGGTTGCACCAAGCTGACAAGGGTGACAATCCCAGAGACCGTCACTGACCTGGGCAAACGCTGCTTCGCACAAACTGGACTACTCGACATCTGCTCGAACGCCACGATGACATATATCGCCGAGGAGATGTTTGCCGAATGTCCCGATCTGACTGATGTTACCATCCCCACCAATATCATGGAGATACATCAGGGCGCTTTCTCTGAGTCGGGCATCAAGTCAGTGGTCATCACCGCTCAGGTGCACAACTGCATCTACGACTTCGCCTTTGCCGACTGCCAGAATCTGACGAAGGTGATTGCCCTGTGCCTTGATCCTGGCGACATTGCCCTCAATGCCTTCAAGGGTGTCGCCGATGGAGCTGTGCTGTTTGTACCTGAGGGTGGATACGACAACTTTAACGGACTGCCCGGATGGACCACCTATCTGACGCTCCGCGAGCTGACCGACCAGACGGGTGTCGTCTTCGAGGATGGCGACTTCAAGTACGAGGTGACCTACTTCGAAGGGGCGAGCGATGTCAGCAACCGCCATCTGCTGCTCCTGGGTGTGGCCAAGGGAAAGAACCCCTCTGAGGTGGTCATCCCGGCTACCATCATGTACGACGGCATGGACTACGTACTGTGGTCGGTCGACAATGAAGCCTTCCAGAACAACGGCAACATCACCAATGTCGACTTCTCTGCCTGCGAATGGCTGCAGGATGTGGGCGAGTATGCCTTCAGCGGCTGTGGCGCATTGAAGACCGTCAAGCTGCCGCAGAACCTCTGGGCTATCTATGAAGGAGCCTTCATGGGCTCGGCCGTCGAGGAAATCAACTTCTCCGAAAACCTGGTCTACATCTATTCACTGGCCTTCAAGGACTGTAAGCAGCTGAAGAACATTTTCCTGAGCTCCTGCAACGACCTCGAGGAGGTAGGCTCGGAATGCTTCATGGGCACTTCGGCTGTCGAGGAAATCGTGCTGCCTTATTCAGACAACTGCTGGCTCTTCGACCGCTCCTTTGCTGAGTCGGGTGCCAAACGTTTGCATATACCCTACTGCATCGACACCGACAGGTGGACCGACGAGGTGTTTAAAGACTGCGCCCAGCTGAAGGATGTCTATACCAACATCTATGAGCCAAAGGGTTTGGCGAGCGTCGACATCTTTGCCGGCATCCATCCCGAGGCAACGCTCTGGGTCGTGGAGGGCTTCGACGGACTGGTAGACACCTATAAGACGCTCGACGGATGGAAAGACTTCTTTGCCGACATCCGCGAGAATGTATACGTCGCCACAGGCATCTCCTCAACACCTATCACCCAACACCCATCAACCATCTACGACCTGCAGGGCCGTCAGGTGGAGCATCCCACGAAGGGTCTCTACATCGTCAATGGACGTAAGGTCATGGTGAAGTAAAAAGACGATTGCATCGCATCATAAGGCGGACGGAAATGCATTGATTCATTTCCGTCCGTTTTTATATTGAAGCCCACAGAGAGGGGGAAGGCTCACTCGTTGACAGCCCCGCAATGAGGGCAGCGCCCTTTCTGGTGCAACGGCTTACCGCAGTTGCCACAGAGGAAGGTGCAATGGGAGGCCCGCAGATAGGCTCGGATGGCGAAGAAGAAATAGGCAGCGAGCAGCAAATAGCCTATATATAATAAGGTAGAAAGGCTGAAGACGATATAGTTGAAAGCACAGACGGCCACCAGCCCCGACAGATAGAGCACTGCCTCGCCAAAAGGCAACTGTGTGCGAACGACGTCGAGGCAGGCGATAGCAAGGATGAGCATCGCCCAGACGCTGACCAAGAAGATGGTGAGCAACGGCGAGACGCTGAAGGGGTTGAGCGTGGGATGGAAGTAGAAATGCTGCCACACCTGCGGCGCAAACATCTGGATGCTGGCATAGAGCGACGCCGCAGCAGCCACGGTGAGCGCAAGGAGCGTGGGATAGACGGAGTCGATATCGTTGAAATGCACGATCTTAGCGTTCTGCCTACGGATACGCCTGACGAGATAGGCGAAGGCGATAAGGCTGATGACGACGAGGAACACCAGCAGATGGGAGTTGCTGAAGGTAGAGATAAACTGCGAGATGGGGTCGTCGGGATCGACGGCTCGGAGCAGTTCGCTTTCATGAGCCCATCCGAAGGAGTACTGGTCGCGAGCCACCTGCACCCATACGCTGTCGTCGAGGTCGGTGGGGATGATGCGTATGTCGGCCACGACAAGACGATCGTGGTGCCGCACGACGAAGGTGTCGGTGGGCATCCTACTGAGGAACTCCTCAGGCTGTTGGCGGATAAGCTGCATGGAGTCGGCCTTCACCACGAAGTTGAAGTTCTCGTGGTAGTGGTGCTGCGCCACGAAGGCCAGCGAGTCTTGTTTGCGACGTAGCTCGGCCGAGTCGATTGTCTCCTCAACGACGATGCTGTCGGCTGGCAAGGGCAGCTCGCCAGTGGGAATAACTTTGGGCTTGCTGTAACAGGCAGCGAGCAACACAACGCCCGCCAACAGCACTAAGGCCCGGATGATGCTCGCAAGATTCTGCTTCATATCTATCTTGAATGGTTTGCTATAATCAACGCCAGACGGCTTACTCGCCGTAAACGTTCATCTGGCAGTTTTTACAGTCGAACTCTAAACGGAAGCGTCGGCCGTCGGGCAGACGGAGGTAGAGGGGCTCGCGCCAGGGCAGCTCTCCCCTACCCTGCTTGCGGCAATAGCCGAGACTGTAGCGCAGACAATGGCGACACTGCATGAGCATCGGATGGCCTACGGGATGCGTCTCGAGAGATGTGGCATCGGCTATCCCCTGACTGCGGTAGAAATCGCGCGCCGCCTGGTTGGCTGCGTTGTAGAGATAGGGGTATTTCGAGGTACGAGGTGCATTTTGGGTCGAGGTGCGAGGTGCGAGGTACGAGGTGCGAGATATGTTTTGGGGGGAGGTGAGAGGTGTATTATTCTGGCTTCGATATTCCGCATCAGCGGTATTCTCGTACCTCGTACCCCGTACCTCGCACCTCGAAGATACCTTCTCGACGACGCTGCGCCGCAACTCAGCCAGCTGACTGGAGGGGATGAAGAAGCTGAACTGCTGCGGATGGAACACCACCTCACAACACTCATAGGGTGTGGTGCCGAGCTTTGACAGCTGGCGCACAATATTTTCTTGCTGCGGCTTCTGAGCCTGCTGCTTGTCGGATGGCAGGACAGCCTCGCCCAGCAGTTGTCCGTCGGCGGCATCGAGCATCTGCAGCAAGAAGCCCTCCTCCACCTCGCTGAGCACCATACGCACAGCTATCTTGCGGACAGCCGTCTGACCTTTCATCAAGCGTTCAAACTCAACGTCGTTGTTGCGATAGAGAGCCATTCCTTTTCGCAGCGACGACGGCATCTTCAGCGGGAAGAGGCGATTGCCCTCCACACGATTCACGCGAAAACCTTCCAACCTTTCTTCCCAGCCATCATTTCTCGCGCCCCTACTATCTTTTCTCACTCCTCGCTCCTCGCTCCTCACTCCACGATCATCACTGAAGAAGCACAACCCATCGCCATTGGCAAAGCTGGCCGTACCGGCGACGGTGAACGAGTTCCCACGTATCTCCTTCACCTTCCCTACATACTCTCCCAAGGCTTTCGGTGTGTCGGGCGAGAAGACATCGGATGTCCGTCCGTGAAGGAAATAGTCTGTAAAGCCCCTATTGAACGTTTTCCGCAAATCAGGTGAGAACGAGTAGGTTACGTTGCCATGCGAAGCTCTTTTGTAGCGTCCGTTGCTTCGTCGGATGATGTCGTTGAGCCGTTGACTGTAGGCTGCCGTGACATTCTTCACATAGTCGGCATCCTTCAGTCTGCCTTCTATCTTCAGCGACACAGCTCCGGCGTCGAGCAGTTCCTCAAGGTGGTCGATTCGGCACATATCGCGCAGCGAGAGCCAGTGGCGCGGACGGTCGATAGTGACACCGTCGGCATCCTCCAGGGCGAAATACAGACGACAGAACTGCGCGCAGGCTCCACGGTTGGCACTACGGCCAAAGCAATATTGCGAGGCATAGCATTGCCCGGAGTAACTCACACAAAGGGCTCCGTGGACGAACACCTCCAGTTCGACCTCGGGCACCGCATCGTGGATGGCACGGATGTCCTGCAAGGAAAGCTCGCGGGCCAACACCACACGACTGAATCCCAAGCTGCTGAGCCAGCGTACTTTTTCTATCATGCGATTATCGGTCTGTGTAGAAGCGTGGAAAGAGAAAGTACTGTTCGCGGGTACATGGTTGACGGGAGGCGTCTTGTTGAGACATCTCGAATACACCCCCATATCCTGCACGAGGATGGCATCGACGCCTATCGCCTTGAGCTGGTCGATGAGGCGAAGCGTGTCGTCGAGTTCGTCGTCGTAGACGATGGTGTTCACCGTGACGTAGACCTTTGCATCAAACTGATGCGCATAGCGGCACAGCTCGGCGATGTCGTCAACCGAGTTGCCGGCTGCCACACGAGCGCCGAAGCGGTCGGCACCGATATAGACGGCATCGGCACCGTGGTCGATGGCAGCCATGCCACAAGTCAGGTTCTTGGCTGGTGCCAGCAGTTCGATGGTTCTTACTTCCATCAATTTTCAATTATCAATTTTCAATTTTCAATTATCAATTATCAATTCTCCATCAGCTTGCGGTAGCGGATGCGCTTCGGTTCTTCAAGACCAAGGCGGGCAGCCTTGTTGGCCTCATATTCGGAGTAGTTGCCTTCGAAATAGAACACGTTGCCCTCGCCTTCGAAAGCAAGGATATGCGTGCAGATACGGTCGAGGAACCAGCGGTCGTGACTGATGATGACGGCACAGCCGGCGAAGGCTTCGAGACCTTCCTCCAGGGCGCGCAGCGTGTTGACGTCGATGTCGTTGGTCGGCTCGTCGAGGAGCAGCACGTTGCCCTCCTGTTTCAGGGCGATGGCCAAATGCAGACGGTTGCGCTCACCACCGGAGAGCACGCCGCACTTCTTCTCCTGGTCGGCACCGCTGAAGTTGAAGCGCGACAGATAGGCCCTGACATTGACATCGCGCCCACCCATGCGGATGGTTTCGTTGCCCTGGCTCACCACCTGATAGACACTCTTGTCGGGCAGGATGTCCTGATGTTGCTGGTCGACATAGCTGAGTCTGACCGTCTCGCCGACGGCGAACTGTCCGGCATCGGCCTTCTCTAAGCCCATGATGAGTCGGAAGAGTGTCGTCTTACCCGCTCCGTTCGGACCGATGACACCTACGATGCCGTTGGGCGGCAGCATGAAGTTGAGGTCGCTGAAGAGTACCTTCTCGCCAAAGGCTTTCGCTACATGCTCTGCTTCGATCACCTTGTTGCCCAGACGCGGTCCGTTGGGGATGAAAATCTCGAGCTTCTCCTCCTTTTGTTTCTGCTCTTCGTTGAGCATCGTCTCGTAGCTGTTCAGTCGAGCCTTACCCTTGGCGTGGCGGGCTTTAGGAGCCATGCGCACCCATTCCAATTCGCGTTCGAGCGTCTTGCGGCGCTTTGAGGCCTGTTTCTCCTCCTGTGCCAGACGCTGACTCTTCTGTTCGAGCCACGACGAGTAGTTGCCCTTCCAGGGGATGCCTTCGCCACGGTCGAGTTCAAGAATCCATTCTGCCACATCGTCGAGGAAGTAGCGGTCGTGCGTGACGGCAATGACCGTTCCCTCGTATTGCTGGAGATGCTGCTCCAACCAGTCGATCGACTCAGCGTCGAGATGGTTGGTCGGCTCGTCGAGCAACAGCACATCGGGCTTCTGCAAGAGCAGGCGACAGAGAGCCACACGGCGACGCTCACCGCCCGAGAGATGTTCCACAGACTGGTCGGCGGGCGGACAGCGCAAGGCATCCATCGCGCGTTCGAGCTTCGAGTCCATGTTCCAAGCGTCGGTGGCATCGATGATGTCCTGCAGCTCGGCCTGACGGGCCATCAGACGGTCCATCTTGTCGGCATCCTCGTAGTATTCGGGCAGTCCGAACTTCTGGTTGATCTCGTCGTATTCGCGCAGGGCGTCGTAGACATGCTGCACGCCCTCCATGACGTTCTCCTTCACTGTCTTTGTATTGTCGAGCGGCGGGTCTTGCGGCAGGTAGCCCACGCTGTAGCCCGAACTCCACACCACCTGTCCCTGATATTGCTGGTCCAGTCCGGCGATAATCTTCATGAGCGTCGACTTACCGGCGCCGTTCAGACCGATGATGCCTATCTTCGCTCCATAGAAGAAGCTGAGATAGATGTTCTTGAGCACTTGCTTCTGGTTCTGCTGAATGGTCTTGCTCACCCCGACCATCGAGAAAATCACTTTCTTGTCGTCTACTGTTGCCATAGGTATTGTTTTCTTGATAATTGTTGCAAAGTTAGCTATTTAAATACGGAAAACGAAAGAAATATGTATTTCTTTGGTTTATTTCTCACTTTTTAGGATTAAACATCGTTGCCGCATACCTAAATAATATTAAAAGATGAACGAGATTTTTGCGAATCAGCAAAAATGCCCTATCTTTGCAGACAATTCTATTAACATCGGGCCAGCGAGGCAGGATTTCTGTCCCGACGGTCCCTAAACAAAAAAAATACCTCATGAACAACATCGAACTGAAACCTGCTTGCGTCTTTGAAATGTTTGCAAAGCTCAACCAGATTCCTCGTCCCAGCAAGCGCGAGGAGAAGATTATCGAGTATCTGAAAAACTTCGGCGAGAGCCGTGGATTAGAGACTGTCGTCGACGAGACTGGCAACGTCATCATCCGCAAACCCGCCACGAAAGGTTTTGAGAACCGCCAGACGGTCATCCTGCAGAGCCACATGGACATGGTGTGCGAGAAGCTCGTCGACCTCGACTTCGACTTCGACAAGGATGCCATCCAGACATACGTCGACGGCGAATGGCTCACCGCGAAAGGCACCACACTGGGAGCCGACGACGGTATCGGCTGCGCCATCGAGATGGCTATCCTCGACTCCGACGACTTGGAGCACGGTCCCATCGAGTGTGTCTTCACACGCGACGAGGAGACAGGACTTACCGGTGCCATGGGCATGAAGCCGGGATTCATGACGGGCGACATGCTTATCAACCTCGACTCCGAGGACGAAGGACAGATCTTCGTATCGTGCGCCGGCGGCCGCAACACCACAGCAACCTTCCACTTCGAGCGCGAGAAGGCTCCCGCCGACATGTTCTTCCTGAAGGTTTCGCTCAAAGGTCTCGTCGGCGGTCACTCTGGCGACGACATCAACAAGAAGCGCGCCAATGCCCTGAAGGTGCTCGCACGCTTCGCCTATATGGTACAGGAGAAGTACGGACTGCGTCTGGCTTGCTTCAATGCCGGCAAGCTGCACAACGCCATACCGCGCGACGGCATGATTGTCTTCGCTGTTCCTGCTGACAAGAAAGAGAACGTACGCGCCGACTGGAATGTCTTCACCGCTGCCGTAGAGGAAGAATATCACGTCACGGAACACTCGATGCAGTTCGCCATGGAGAGCGCCGAGGCTGCCGATGTGCTGCCCCTCGACGTGAGCACACGCCTCGTCCAGGCCTTGCAGGCTGCCGACAACGGTGTCTTCGCTATGTGTCAGGACGAAGAGATAGCATGGCTCGTGGAGACCTCCAACAACATGGCCAGCGTAGAGACGAAGCCCAACGAGGTGGTCGTCATCTCGTCGCAGCGAAGCAACGTGATGAGCGCCCTCGACAACCAGGCTGCCACCATCAAGGCCGTCTTCCAGCTCGCCGGTGCCGATGTGGTACAGGGCGACGGCTATCCTGCCTGGAAGATGAACCCCAACAGCGCTCTGACGAAGATTACGGTGGAGACCTACAAGAAGCTCTTCGGCAAAGACCCGAAGGTGCTGGGCATCCATGCCGGACTGGAGTGCGGTCTCTTCTCTGAGAAGTATCCTAACCTCGACATGGTGTCGTTCGGACCCACACTGCGCGGTGTCCACTCGCCCGACGAGCGTCTGCACATCCCCACCGTCCAGATGGTCTGGGATCATCTGATGGAGATTCTGAAGAACATCCCTGAGAAATAAGGAATGAAATCGATTAGTAAAAGTTTCATTATTTTCGGCTTGGCTCTTGTGCTTTCTGGCTGCGGTCAGAAGCACAAGGCTAAGTCTGTTATTGTCTCCTTCATTGAGGAGAACACCACCCTTGCCGACATGAACCGGTCGTTCGACCGCCTCGACTCTACCTACCGTCTGACAGACAGTATCATCGTGAGCATGCAGCAGCAGGCACGTCAGTTGCCGCAGCTGAAGAAGGGCGTCACCTTCGGCAAGCATCCGCAAGGTGAGGCACTGCTCTATCAGCGTGTCAAGTTCTGCAACGAGAGCGATACCATCCGAATGACTTTCTACATGGACCGCGCCATGACGAATATTGTGGCCTGTAAAGAGAACTGACCGTTCGTCGGTATCCACCCCTTTGCCACCTATGCCTTGTTGCGACGCTGGGAAGCGTCGCCTCCTACCCTATATCCCGAATATGCGGGTCACATTGGCATCGGTAACCTCGGAGATATGCTCTTCTGTCGTTTGGTAACACTCTGCCAAACGTTGTTGCACAAACTTCACGTAGGCACTCTCATTACGCTTTCCACGCATCGGAACGGGAGCCATATATGGGCTGTCGGTCTCTAAGACGATGCGCTCCAACGGCACTACCTGCGGCAGCACCTCTGGGAGGTGGCTCTTCTTGAACGTCAGCACGCCGCCGATGCCTAACACAAATCGGGGGAACTGCAACAGCTCCTGAGCCTCTTTCTCATTACCCGTGAAACAATGGAACACGCCGCCTGGCAGATCGTCAGCATACTTCTTCAACAAGGCGACCATCTCGTTCTGCGCCTTGCGGCAATGGATCATCAGCGGCAGACGGGTCTCGATGCTCCAGCGTACTTGCTCTTCAAAGGCTTCTATCTGTTCTTTTTCAAACTCACGGCTCCAGTAATAGTCGAGACCCACCTCGCCGATGGCAATGAAACGAAGCCCCCTCCCATCATTCGCAAGGGGAGTTGGCCCCCTCCCGGCCTCCCCGAGGGGAGGAGTTTGATTAGCAGCGAGAGAGTCAGCAAGCTGCTGTTTCATCTGGACGAGCACATTGCGATAGTCGGCCTTCACCTCTTCGGGATGCAGGCCAATCATCGGATAGGCATAGCCGGGATATTGTCGGCAAGTGTCTGTCACCGTCTGAACAGAGGGGAGGTCGATGGCGGGGATGAACACTTTGCTCACCCCTGCATCCTTGGCCCGCTGTATCATTTCGGCGCGGTCGTCGTTATACTCCGGTCCGTCCAAGTGTGCGTGTGTATCTATCATTTTGATGTTTGATGGTTAAAGTACATCAACCTTCTTACTTCATCATTCAACCTTCTTAATACTGTCGGTTCATCATGCGGTTGGTGTAGGCAATGAGCTCTTGCTTCTTTTCTGCCGACACCCCTACCCTATCCAGATATTTGCGGCTCTCGGCAAAATAATGCTCTATCTTCTGCTGCGCCAGCTCAGCAATACCAATCTCATTATAGATGGCGGTGACGGCCTTGATCTTCTCTTCGGGCACAGGCTGCTCTGCACCTATCCATCGGTTGAGTTCCTCGCGCTGACGATCGTCGGCACGGTTGAAAGCATTGATGAGCATGTACGTCTTCTTATTACAGAGGATGTCGCCGCCGATGGCCTTACCGAACACTTTGGGGTCGCCATAGACGTCGAGATAGTCGTCCTGTAGCTGGAAGGCCAGGCCCATCTGTTCGCCGAACTTGTATAGGTTCTGTGCATCTTCTTCGGGTGCACTGGCAAGGATGGCTCCCATCTTTGTGGCGCAAGCCAGGAGGACGCTTGTCTTCAGACGAATCATCTCGATATATTCCTCTTCTGTCACATCCTGACGCGTCTCGAAATCCATGTCGTATTGCTGACCCTCGCAAATCTCGATGGCCGTCTCGACGAAGAGATTCTGCACCTGCGGCATCAGTCTTGCCTCGCATTGCAGCATCCGCTTACAGGCTACGAGCAGCATGGCATCGCCCGAAAGGATGGCGGTGTTGTCGTCCCACTTCACATGGACGGTGGGTTTTCCGCGACGTACGCTGGCACGGTCCATTAGGTCGTCGTGCAGCAACGTGTGGTTATGGTAAGTCTCTAAGGCACAGGCTTGTGGAAGGATATGCTCCACATCATCGGCATAGAGATTGTAGGCCATCATCATCAGACTGGGACGGATGCGCTTGCCGCCCAACGAGAGTTCGTAGCGGATGGGCTCGTAGAGGCTCTGCGGCTTGCGGTCGTAGGGCAGATGGTCGAGATAGTCGTTGAAGATTCGGAGGATTTCGTTTGCTGTTTTCATTTTTGGGGAAAGGGATTTGTTGGGATTTATTGGGATTTATTGGGATTTTCAGAAACTTATCGGGATTGTTGCTACAGCATGAAGACGACGGGAATGACGAACATCGTGCGACAGGGCTTGCCCTTGTCTTCGCCAGGCTTCCAGTCGGGCATCAGCTTCAGCACGCGGAGCACCTCGCGATCCATCGACGAGAAGTGCGACTTCACGATGCGGTGGTCTGACGTCGTACCGTCTTTGTTGATGATAAACGAGACAACCACCTTGCCCTGAATGTGGGCATTCTTCGCATCGGCAGGATATTTCAGGTTCTTCGTGAGCCATTTCATGAAGGCCACCATGCCTCCCGGATATTCGGGCAGCCGCTCCACCTCGCGGAAGGAGAGCACCTTGTCGTTCTCGTCAAGTGCTACGGGCATCAGCGCCTGAAGCTCCTCTTCGGGCGTGAGGATGCTCTCGGCATTGATAGCCACCTGCAGCTGCTGCACCAAGCGGTCCTGCACCTCGGTAGCCACCGTCTTCTCCACGATGTTCAGCTTCGGTGTCGTCTTCGTCTCTTCCTCTATCGGGAGGGCTACCATGTCGTGCTGTTGCAGGGCTGGCAGCAGCTCCATATCCTGTGCCACTTCGTCTAAGAGCGACTCGTCGATGTCGTCGTCAGAGGGCGTGATGTCATACTGCAGGACGGCAAAGAAGGCCACCGTCGACAGGACAAATCCTATCAACAGTCGGCGCCATCGCCCCCGTTCGAGGTCGGCCTGAAAAGTTTTCTTGGCTTCCAATATACTAAAATCGATTTTTTTCCGTTATATATATGGATGGGCTTCATTAAGAGAAGCCCCTTACCCTGGTTTGTAGCCCACAGAAAGGCTTATCGCCGTGCAAAGGTAAGACAGATATTTGAAATAACGGCTATCATCGCCTAAAAATAATATGAATTAAATGAAAAAATTGATATTTTTTGCATTCCTGGCTGCTTTTGCCACGAAAATGGCTGCCCAAGATGCTCAGACCGGCTATAGCTTCCTACGGTTGCCCGTCAGCGCGCATGCTGCCGCTCTCGGTGGTGACAACATCACCATCATCGAAGACGATGCCTCGCTGATGTTCCACAACCCGTCGCTCTTGGGAAGCGTCACCGACAAGACCATCAACCTCAACTTCATGAACTACATGCAGGGGGCTAACACCGCCAGTGCATCGTTCACCAAGGTCATGGGCAGCAAGGCCACCTTAGGCATCATGGGCCAGTTTATGAACTACGGGAATATGAAGCAGGTGGACGAGAACAACGTGCAGACGGGTGAGTTCTCGGCAAAGGACATCGTCGTTGCCGGAGCCTTGTCGTACCAGTTGGGCAAGAACATCGTGGGCGGCATCACGGCACGTTTCATCAACTCGTACATCGGCGACTACAGCTCCATCGCTATGGCTGTCGACCTGGGTGCCAACTACTACGACCCGGAGCACGAATGGTCCATCTCGGCTGTTGTGAAGAACCTCGGTGGCGAGCTGGATGCCTACGACAAGGAATACACCAAGCTGCCCATCGACTTGCAGCTTGGCGTATCGAAGCGTCTGGTGGGTTCGCCTCTTCGCCTCTCGGCGACGCTGGTCGACCTCAACCATACCGGCTATAAGTTTCTGAACCACCTCGTGGCAGGTGCCGACATCATCCTCTCGCCGCAGTTCTACGTGGCCGCAGGCTACAGTTTCCGTCGTGCCGACGAGATGAAGATTGTGGCTGCCGGTGAGGAGAAAGGCTCGTCGCACGGAGCTGGCCTTTCGTTGGGTGGCGGCGTCCAGCTGGAGCGTTTCAAGCTCAACGTGGCCTACGGCAAGTATCA
The DNA here is from genome assembly GCA_946624005.1 of uncultured Prevotella sp. GTDB lineage: Bacteria > Bacteroidota > Bacteroidia > Bacteroidales > Bacteroidaceae > Prevotella. The sequence goes on from CAMORS010000041.1 coordinate 20,826, forward strand.
CGTGTCGTCGAGCTCGCTCATCATCAATGCTTCCTTCGCTTTGTAAGCTGCCTCGCCCGAACAGGTGGTCAGTTGTTTTTTATCACGAATAACAGAATTAAAGAATTGTTTCTCTGTGCATGCAATAGACGCAGACGGTCTAAGAGTGTGTCAGAGATTATCTACGACACCGTCAGAGATAGTCTACGACACCGTCAGAGATTATCTACGACAACATCAGAGATTATCTAAGACAACATCAGAGATTATCTACGACAACATCAGGAACCATCCCTAACAACATTTACGCCGACGTAGGAGGTCACGCTTCCCAGCGTGACACCTGCCACGTACACTGCCACCTATGTTGCTGCCTATTTGCTGTTGCGACGCTGGGAAAGGCTACGGGTCGGCGCGTCAGCGGGAATGGCGTCGCCTCCTATGCTGCCACCTATGCGCTAATGTAGGAGGTCACGCTTCCCAGCGTGACACCTGCCACGTATGCGCTGCCTATGCTGCTGCCTATGTGCTGTTGCGACGCTAGGAAAGGCTACGGGTCGGCGCGTCAGCGGGAATGGCGTCGCCTCCTACGCTGCCA
>CAMORS010000042.1 GCA_946624005.1 uncultured Prevotella sp.
CATAGGAGGGAGGTGACTTAGGTGTAAGAATCCCCCTGTGCATTGTGGCTGCACAGGGGGATTTTTTTTCGTTATGAAGGATAGGAGGATGCGCCTTAATAGTTTTCGGCCTTCAGCTGGAAGTACGACTGCGGATGGTCGCAGACGGGGCACACCTCGGGAGCCTTCTTGCCCACCACGATATGGCCGCAGTTGGCACACTGCCAGATGACGTCGCCGTCGCGCGAGAAGACCACCTCGTCCTGGATGTTCTTCAGCAGCTTGCGGTAGCGGGCCTCGTGCTCTTTCTCGATGGCTGCCACGCCCTCAAACTTCTCGGCTATCTCGGGGAAACCTTCCTCGCGGGCCTCGCGAGCCATACGCTCGTACATGTCGGTCCACTCGAAGTTCTCACCGTTGGCAGCGTCGACGAGGTTCTGCACGGTGTCGCTCACCTTGCCGCCGTTGAGCAGCTTGTACCACATCTTGGCATGCTCCTTCTCGTTGGCAGCCGTCTCTTCGAAGATGCTGGCTATCTGCACATAGCCATCTTTCTTGGCCTTCGATGCGAAGTAGGTGTACTTGTTACGAGCCATGCTCTCACCTGCAAAGGCTTCCTGCAGGTTTTTCTCTGTCTTTGTTCCTTTCAGTTCTTTCATAATGCTTTGTAAGTATTAAGTGATTAAATAATGGATGTTGATGATTTGTAAAAACTAAAGCAGGGTGGCAACGTTCAGGTCGTGGAATCCGTTGAGGAAGTCGCGTGCCGTCATGCGCTTCTTGCCACTCAGTTGCAGTTCGATAAGTTCGAGCTGTAAGTCGCTGCAGTTGATGTAGATATGCCCTTTCTCCTCGACAATCGTTCCGGGGGTGTCTGATGCGCTTCGGTTGGTCTTGGCGGTCTTGTAGATTTTCAGCATCGTCTCCTTGTTGTCGGGTGTGCGGAGCATTGTCCAGGCACCGGGGTAGGGGGAGAGTCCTCTGACGAAGTCGTAGACCTGCTTGGCCGACTGCTGCCACATGATGCGGCAGTTGTCCTTGAAGAGTTTGGGAGCTGGGTGGAGTAGGGCATCGGTGGGAATCATCTCTTCCTGCGGCATTGTCGACAGCTGTCCGTCGTTCGCTATCAGCAGGTCGAGTGTCTGTGTGGCGATGTCAGCTCCGAGGTGCATCAGCCCGTCGTAGACATCCTCTACGTTGTAGTCGTCGTGGATGTCGAAGGGCAGCTGCATGATGATGCGCCCCGTGTCGATGTCGTGGTCGAGGAAGAAGGTAGTGACACCCGTCTGCCGCTCGCCGTTGATGACAGCCCAGTTGATGGGTGCCGCACCGCGATATTGAGGCAGCAGGGCTGCATGGACGTTGAACGTGCCGAAGCGAGGCATTGCCCACACCACCTCGGGCAGCATGCGGAAGGCGACGACCACGAAGACGTCGGCCTCGTATTGGCGGAGCTGTTCGATAAAGTCGGGGTCTTTCATCTTGACCGGTTGCAGCACGGGCAACCCAGCGCTCAGGGCATACTGCTTCACCTGCGAGGGCTGCAGTTCGCTCTGATGGCGCCCTACGGGTTTGTCGGGCTGCGTGACGACAGCCACCACGTTGTATCGGTTCTCCACCAGTCGGCGGAGTGTTTCTACGGCAAATTCGGGTGTTCCCATGAACACGATGCGGAGATCTTCTTTCTTCATGCTTTTCTTTTGTTTTGGGGGCTGTCGTGGGACGACAGCTTACTGAACCATTGGGGCTTGTTGTTATACTGATGCCTTAGCGAGGCTATTCGGCACTGAAGTCGGCCACGAGTTGGCGGTAGGTGTTGTAGAGATGCGAGCGCGTGATATAGCCCTGCAGCAGTCCGTCGATGTCGACAACGGGCAGCACCAGCGCATTGGTAGCGTCAAACTTGTGCATGACGCTCTCCATCGGGTCGTTGATGCCGAGGATGGCAGGTGGTTCGGACATGAGCTGGCCTACGGTGAAGTGGTTGTACAGTTCGGTACGGAACACGATGTGGCGCAACTTGCCCAAGTCTATCTCGCCCAGCAGCTTGCCCCCGTCGTCGACAACGGGCAGCACGTTCTGTTCGCTGCGGCTCAAAGCGTGAATAAGGCTGCCGAGCTTCATATCGGGGCGGACAGGCATGTAGTTGCGGTCGATGATGCTCTTGAGCGACATCAGCGTGAGGATGGAGTGGTCGGTGTGGTGGGTGATGAGCTTCCCCTCGCGTGCCAGCTGCATGCCGTAGATGCTGTGTGGCTCGAAGACGATGATGGTGAGGTAGGCCGAGATGCTGACAATCATCAGCGGGATGAACATCTGATAGCCTCCTGTGAGCTCGGCTATGAGGAAGATGCCCGTCAGCGGCGCATGCATCACACCAGCCATCACGGCCGTCATACCGAGCATCGTGAAGTTTTTCTCGGGGATATAGACGCCCACCTGGTGGATGTTCCACAGGCGTGCGAAGAGGAATCCGCCGAAGGCTCCGATGAAGAGCGACGGTGCGAATGTTCCACCACAGCCGCCTCCGCCATTGGTGGCCGATGTGGCGAACACCTTGGTGAGGAGCACCAGCGCGATGTAGGCGATGAGCATGTTGTCGCGCCCGTAGAAGAGCGAGTTGTTGAGCAGCGAGTTCCACTCTTCCTCGGAGTTGCTGTTGAGCAGGATGTTGATGCTCGAATAGCCCTCGCCGTAGAGCGACGGGAAGAGGAAGATGAGCGTGCTCAGGACGATGCCGCCCAGGATGAGCTTGGCCCACGGGTGGTTGTTCAGACGGTGGAAGATGTTCTCGCTGGCCGTCATCATACGGATGAAATACCAGCTGAGCAGTCCGCCGAAGATGCCTAACAGGATGTAGGCCGGCACGCGGTCCATCTCCCAGGTGCCGTCGAGGTGGAGGTTGAAGAGCGTGTCGCCGCCGGAGAAGATATAGCTGAAGCACACCGCCGTGACGCAGGCGATGAGGATAGGCAGCAGCGAGGCCATCGTCAGGTCGATCATCAGCACTTCAAGGGTGAACACCAGTCCGGCTATCGGGGCGTTGAACACAGCGGCGATGGCTGCTGAAGCACCACAGCCCACAAGGAGCATCAGCTTCTGGCGGTCGAGGTGGAACAGCTGGCCCAGATTGCTGCCGATGGCCGAGCCGGTCAGAACGATGGGGGCCTCTGCTCCTACGGAGCCTCCGAAGCCGATGGTGATGGCCGATGCGATGACCGACGACCAGCAATGGTGGCGCTTCAGGTGGCTCTGCTTCTCGGAGATGGCATAGAGGATGCGCGTGATGCCGTGCGAGATGTTGTCCTTGACGATGTATTTCACAAACAGCATCGTCAGGAAAATACCCACCACGGGCCATACGAAGTAGAGCCAGTTGATGCTCTCGATGCGGAAGCCCGACGTGAGCAGATGCTCTATCTGGTGGATAATCCAGTGGAGCACGAAGGCGGCCACAGCAGAGAAGAAGCCCACGAAGAGGCTGAGCAACAGCGTGAACTGCTTGTCGCTGACATGCTTTTCGCGCCACAACACCAACTGTTGCAGCAACTGTTCTGTACGCCTGATGATCGATGCTACTTCCACCTTGCTCTTTTCTGTATATGATAAGGGTTGATACTGCTATCGGCGCACGATCTCCACCACACCGTCTTTCGTCAGGCGGATGATGCTCGAGGGCGTATGCGGCTGTTTCTCCTGTCGGCGGCTCCAGCATACGTAGTCGGCCTGCTGGAGGAGTTCTTCGCTGATTTCGCCGAACTTCTTGGCGGCCGGCATTCCGCTGATGTTGACGCTTGTGGAGACGATGGGCTTCTGGAATCGGTAGCACAGCTCGCGCGAGAAGTCTTCGTGGGTGATGCGCATGGCGATGCTACCGTCGGCGGCAATGAGGTTGGGAGCCAGGTTGACAGCTCCATCGAGGATGAGCGTGATGGGCTTGGTGGCCAGGTCCATGATGTCCCACGCCACGTTAGGCACGTCGCGCACATAGCGCTGCAGGCGAGCGTCGCTGTCGACAAGACAGATCATGGCCTTCGAGTCGTCGCGCTGCTTCATCTTATAGATTCGTGCCACAGCATCTGCGTTGGTGGCGTCGCAACCAATCCCCCAAATGGTGTCGGTGGGGTAGATGATGATGCCCCCCGCGCGCAGTGTCTCCACCGCTTTCTGTATGTCTTGTTTTCTATCCATAGCCTTTGTATAAAATTGTTTTGGCCGCAAAATTAGCCCAAATTTATGAGATAACCAAATTTACGGTCATATTTTTGTCAGCCTTTTCGGTCGAGCCTGCGGAACACGGTACGCACCAGAACGAAGTTGACAGGCACGGCGATGGCGTAGACACCCAGTGGAGCCAGCGTCTTGCTCAGTCCGATGTAGAGCATCAGCTTGAGCAGCGATACCTGCAAGAGATAGTTGAAGGCATGAGCCGCGATGAAGCCGATACCATTGTTCAGGCTCTTCTTCTTGTGGAATGTGTAGCGGGCTGAGAGGTAGTAGTTGGCCAGGAAGCTGACGAAATAGCCGATAGTGAACGCTACGCTGGCTTCCATGTAGTGCATCAGAAGCCAGTAGACGGCATAGTGCAGAATGGTAACCGTAATGCCGACCACCACAAAGCGCCTCGCTTCACCCCACATCTCGCTGTTCTTTTTCACGCTATATATATAATAAGGTATAACCAACGGGGTCAGTCTTTCAGCAAGTCGGGTCGTAACCGTCGCGTCCGCTCGATGGATTGGTCTATTTCCCACTGCTTGATCTTTGCTTCGTGGCCGCTCAGCAGGATGTCGGGCACGCGCCAACCCTTATATTCGGCCGGACGGGTGTAGATGGGAGCCGCCAGGAGGTCGTCTTGGAAGCAGTCGTTCAGGGCACTCTCTTCGTCGCCAATCACGCCTGGCACGATACGCACGATGGCATCGGCCATCACGGCAGCAGCCAGTTCGCCCCCCGTCAGCACGTAGTCGCCGATGGATATCTCGCGCGTGATGAGGTGGTCGCGCACACGCTGGTCGACACCCTTGTAATGGCCGCAGAGGATGATGAGATTCTCCTTCAGCGAGAGGTCGTTGGCCACATGCTGGTTGAACTGCTCGCCGTCGGGCGAGGTGAAGATCACTTCGTCGTAGCTACGCTCACTCTTCAGTGCCGTGATACAACGGTCGATAGGCTCTATCTGCATCACCATTCCGGCAAAGCCGCCATAGGGATAGTCGTCTACTCGGCGCCACTTGTCGAGCGTATAGTCGCGCAGGTTGTGCAGATGAATCTCTGCCAACCCTTTCTTCTGTGCCCTTGCAAGGATCGATTCGTGAACGAAGCCTTCAATCATTTCGGGCAGTACGGTAATGATATCAATTCTCATAATTGGTGCAAAGTTAGTAATTTTCGTTGGAAAAACGCGCAAAAAGCAAAAAAAATCTTAATTGATAAGATTATTTAAGGAAATATTTTGTCATTTGCGAAAAACTTAGTAATTTTGCACCCTGTTTGGAATAAGTATCAAAAAAGGTAACGTTAAACGTACATAGAAATGTCTAAGATTTGTCAGATTACAGGAAAGAAAGCCCTGACGGGCAATCACGTTTCGCACTCAAAGCATCGCACAAAGCGTCGCTTCAACGTGAACCTGTTCAACAAGAAGTTCTACTATGTAGAAGAGCAGTGCTGGATCAGCTTGAAGCTGAGTGCAGCTGGTCTGCGTATTATTAACAGGCTGGGCCTCGATGCCGCTCTGAAGCAGGCTGTGGCCAAGGGTCATTTGGATTGGAAAGACATTAAAGTGATAGGAGAGTAACCCCAATGGCAAAGAAAACAAAAGGCAACAGAGTACAGGTTATCCTGGAATGCACAGAGATGAAGAGCAGCGGTCTGCCCGGCACAAGTCGCTATGTGACGGTGAAGAACCGCAAGAACACTCCTGAGCGCATGGAGCTGAAGAAGTACAACCCCATTCTGAAGAGAATGACTGTTCACAAAGAGATTAAATAATAATTAGGATAAACTATGGCAAAGAAAACCGTTGCTACCCTCCATGAAGGTTCAAAGGATGGTCGCGCTTATACAAAGGTCATCAAGATGGTGAAGAGCCCGAAGACGGGTGCTTACATCTTCGATGAGCAGATGGTTCCCAACGAGGAAGTGAAAGATTTCTTCAAGAACTAATCATATCAGCAAGATAAGAAAAGCCGCATCAGACATTGCTCTGGTGCGGCTTTCTTGTTGTCTGGCCGTATTATCTATTCTTCGGAGTCTTTCTCGTCGGCATCTTCGATGTCGCCCGGATTCTCCAAGGCTTCGCGAAGCATCTTCTTGTCGAAGGTGAACACATGGCCCAGCAAACCTACGGAGAGGAGCTTCTCCTCGCCGTTCATCTTGATGTACGACGTATTCCACAGATAGTAGTCGTGCATCTTCAGCTTCGTTCCGATAACACCTTCGATGGCCGAGTTGACAACAGTCTTTCCCAAGTTGGTGAAGATGTTGTCGCCAAAGCCGCGCTCTTCAGCTTCTTCGTCGACGAGTTCCTTTACGGCCTTCATCATGGCCTCCTTGTGGGCTTTCTTTTCAGGGCGCATCTGCGTCATGAGAATGGCCAGTCCCACAATCAGAATCAGTACTAACAGTTTTTTCATTATTCTTTCATTTTTAGTTGGTGATTATAATTTTTCTTGTAAGAATCTACCCGTAATGCTTCCCTCGCAATGAGCCACCTCCTCAGGGGTTCCGCAGCATACGAGCTGTCCACCGCAGTCGCCTCCGTCGGGACCGAGGTCGATGACGTAGTCGGCACATTTCACCACATCCAGGTTGTGCTCGATGACGATGATGCTGTGTCCGCGCTCTATCAGCGCTTCGAAGGCCTTGAGCAGTCGACGGATGTCGTGAAAGTGCAGGCCTGTGGTGGGTTCGTCGAAGATGAATAGGGTAGGAGACTGCCGCTCCTGACCGAGATAGTAGGCCAGCTTGACACGCTGGTTCTCACCGCCGGAGAGCGTCGATGAGCTTTGGCCCAGCTTGATATAGCCCAACCCGACATCGCTGAGAGGCTGCAGACGGTCAACGATAAGCTTCTCACCGTGTGTGCCGAAGAAGTCGATCGCCTCTTCTACCGTCATTTCCAGCACGTCGTTGATATTCTTGTCGTGATAACGCACATCGAGGATGTCTTGCTTGAAACGTTTTCCATGACAAGAATCGCAAACCAGTACGAGGTCGGCTAAGAACTGCATTTCTACCGTTATCTCACCGGCTCCCTTACACTCCTCACAGCGACCGCCGTCGGCATTGAAAGAGAAATATTGCGCCGTGAAGCCCATCTGCTTGGCCAGCGGTTGCTCGGCAAAGAGCTGGCGGATAGCATCGTAGGCCTTGACGTACGTAGCAGGATTCGAGCGCGAGCTCTTTCCGATAGGGTTCTGGTCGACCATCTCCACGTGCGTCACCTGCTGCCAGTCGCCAGCGAGTGCCGTATACTCGCCAGGAATGTCGGCCACTTCGTCGAGGTGTCGTTTCAGGGCAGGGTAGAGGATACCTTTGACAAGCGACGACTTGCCGCTGCCCGAAACACCTGTAACGACGGTAAAGACGTTCAGCGGAAACTTCACGTCAATACCTTTCAGGTTGTTCATGCGACAACCTTTCAGCTCGATGGCCATGTTCCAAGGTCGGCGCGAACGGGGAACGTCAATCGTCTCGGCTCCCGTCAGATATTTCACGGAATAGCTCTTGGGATATTTCTCCAACGCTTTTTCGTCGATTTCATCGGCATTTCCCTGAAACACTACTTCGCCGCCTAAGCGCCCTGCATCGGGGCCGATATCTATCAGGTAGTCGGCAGCACGCATGATCTCCTCGTCGTGCTCCACAACGATGACGGTGTTGCCGATGTCCTTCAGTTCCTTCAGCACGTGGATGAGTCGGTTGGTGTCGCGCGAGTGCAGTCCGATGCTGGGTTCGTCGAGGATGTAGAGCGACCCCACCAGGCTGCTTCCCAACGATGTCGTCAGGTTGATGCGCTGACTCTCACCACCGGATAGTGTGTTCGACGGACGGTTGAGCGTCAGGTAGCCAAGTCCCACATCTACAATAAATTGCAGTCGGCTGTTTATCTCTTTCAACAACCGCCGGGCTATCTCTTCGTCGTGGGGGTCGAGTACCAAACGGTCGAACCATTCCTTCAGTTGCTCAACAGGCATCTCAACGAGGTCGGAGATACTTTTCCCGCCGATTTTCACGTAGTTGGCTTCCTGTTTCAGACGTGTTCCGTGACATTTGGGGCATACCGTCTTACCGCGATAGCGACTCATCATCACGCGGTATTGTATCTTGTACATGTTGTCCTTCACCATCTGGAAGAAGGCGTCTATCGACACTTGCTCGTGCAGGTCCTTCGAGTCGGAGGGCAGACCGTGCCAGAGCATATCTTTCTGACGGCGCGTCAGACTGTAATATGGCTCGAAGATGGGGAAATCGTCTTTCGCGGCCCGGCGGCAGAACTCATCCTGCCATATCTTCATTTTCTCGCCGTGCCAGCATTGCACGCAGCCATCGTAGACGCTGAGCGACGAATTGGGAATGACCAGTTTCTCGTCGATACCCATCACCTTGCCGAAGCCCTCGCATTCTGGACAGGCTCCAAGCGGTGAGTTGAAAGAGAACATATTGTCGCGGGGCTCTTCAAACTTCATCCCGTCGGCCTCAAACCGGGTGGAGAAGTCGTAGCAGATGTGTGCCGGCAGGAACATGATGCGGCAGGCATCACGCCCCTCGAAGAAGGCCGTCTCGCACGAGTCGGTCAGTCGGGAGATACTGTCAGGGGCATTGTCTACCGACAGACGGTCGATGAGCAGCCATAGCTGTTGGTTGTCGCCCGATGAAATGGCCGATTCAGCACGTTGCATCTTCTCCTCATCTTCGATGAAATCGTCTATTCTGACAAAATCGTCGTCGTAGAACATTCTGGCGTAACCCTGCAGAATGTACATCTCGAGCTGCTTCTTCAGCGTACGGCCCTCGGGAACAATCAACGGCGACATAACAACGAATTTCGTACCTTTTCCGAACTGCTTGATACAGTTGATGATATCATCGACGGAGTGACGTTTTACTTCAACACCGCTGACGGGCGAAATCGTTTTGCCTACACGGGCATACAGCAAGCGCAGATACTCATAGATTTCAGTGCTCGTACCGACCGTGCTGCGCGGATTGCGTGCAATGGTTTTCTGTTCGATGGCGATAGCTGGCGGCAATCCCTTGATGTAGTCGCATTCAGGTTTGTTCATGCGTCCCAGAAACTGTCGGGCATACGAACTCAGCGATTCGACATAGCGACGCTGACCTTCAGCATACAGCGTATCGAACGCCAGCGACGACTTGCCGCTGCCAGAAACGCCTGCAACGACAATGAACTTGTCGCGCGGTATCTTGAGCGACAGGTTCTTCAGGTTGTTCACGCGCGCGTTCTTTATTTCTATATATCCACTCATGTTATATTTGCTTTCCAATTCAAATGATGAAGATAATCAATTCGAACGGCAAAGATATTGTGTTTTTTTCAAATAAGCTACAAAGTAGGGAAACTTTTAATTAAGTTTGTGAAATTCATATTCGCTATTTATCATAATGCTGATTATATGCAAATAAAATATAGAGCTTTCTTCGTGCTAATCCACCCCCTGATTATTTGAAGACAATGGTTGTGGGTTTTGTTGATTCATCGTCTGTTTGGTGCACCTCTTTTTTGAACTTTGCCTGCGCCAAGGTGCTGTTGCGTGCATTCTTACGGACGTAGCCGATAATCTTGTCGTTGAAGTTTTCTTCACCATCCAGCAGGAAAGCGATTTCTACAGGCAGCATGAAGATGTTCTGGCGCACGTTGTCTGAAAGACCAGGCATGCCAAACAACCGTGCGTTGTCTTTCTCAGTCGTAACAATCAGTTTCGGTTCGGGCAAGCTGTCAAACACGTCGTTGATACGCTGGATATCCTTAGCCTTGAAGCGGTGATGGTCTGAAAACGTAAGCGGCGTGATATGCTGTGTATATTTGCTCAGCTGCTGGATGAGCTGTGTGGGAGAAGCAATGCCTGTCAGCAAGACGACGTTTGTTTCAGGTGTGATGTCGCTGAGCGGCTTCTCACTGCCCATATAGATGGGTTGCAGACGGTTGTATCTGAACGTTGTGAAATAGAGTTTCTGGTATGGATACAGGTCGAGAGCCTTTGTGAGGACAAGGAAGTCGACGGGAAGCAACCCGTCAGGACACTTGGTGACAATGACGATGTCGGCTCTGTTCTTACCACTCTTTGGCTCGCGCAGCCTTCCTGCAGGCAAGAGTTTGTCGTGGATGATGAGTCGGTTGTAGTCGATGAGCAGGATGTTGACACCAGCCTTGACATATCGGTGCTGATAGGCATCGTCAAGGATGATGGCCTCCGTGTCTTTCGTCAGTTTGTCGGTTGTCAGGCGCTCGATGCCCTCACAACGGTTAGCGTCGACAGCTACGTAGACATGTGGAAACTTCCGCTTGATCTGACAGGGTTCGTCGCCGATGTCGTTAGCTGTCGACTCTTTGGTGGCCAGTACGAAGCCTCGGCTCTTACGCTTATAGCCTCTGCTCAGTACGGCCACCTTCATTTGGTCGCTCAACAACCGCACGAGATATTCCACATGGGGTGTTTTCCCCGTGCCGCCCACAGTGATGTTTCCCACCGAGATGACGGGTGTGTCGAAAGTACGGCTTTTGAGGATGCCCATTTCGAAAAAATGGTTTCTCAGCCTTACCACGAGTCCATAGCACCAACTCAGGGGCAGCAGCCACTTGTGGATTCTTACGGTGTTGTCTTCCATTGCTTTAAGTATGGTTCAATGAATATTCAGTTTGAACGGTATGCGAGCCTGTATGACGTTCTGCTGATTCATGGTCTTCATCAGTATGAAGGGCTCGTAGAACTCGCCAAGAGTAGCGCGCAGCTGGGCATCAAGATAGTTGCCCTTGGCCTCTGTTGTTGCATTTAGCAGCTGGTCCATCAGGCCCTGCTTGGCGGGATAGCTTTCGGCATGATACTGCTCCAGCTTGGCCAGGTCGGCAGCCTTCTTGACAGCATCGTCGAGACCACCGAGCTGGTCTACGAGCTTGATTTTCAGCGCATCCTGTCCGAGCCATACATGTCCCTGCGCCACCTTCTCGATAGCCTCTACCGACTGCTTTCGCCCGTCGCATACACGCTTGCGGAAGAGTTCGTAGCCACGCTGGATGTAGCCGTTGAGATAGCTCATCTCCTCGGCATTGAACGGACGAGCCATGGTGCCGAAGGTGGCGTTGCGGTTGGTCTTCACCTCGTCGAACTTCACACCGAGCTTCTGCGTGAGGAGTCCGCTAAAGTCGGGAAACATTCCGAAGATACCGATAGACCCCGTCAGCGTTGTCGGTTCGGCGACAATCCAGTTGGCCTCGCAGCTCATGTAGTAGCCACCCGAAGCGGCCATACCACCCATGGAGACGACGACCGGCTTCTTGGCTTTGAGCAGCTTGACGGCTCGCCATATCTGTTCGGAGGCGTAGGCAGACCCTCCCCCACTGTTGACGCGGATGACAACAGCCTTGACATCGTCGTCGTCGGCCAGCTTCTGCAGATCTTTAGCCACTTCGTTGCCCACTATCTGATGTCCGCCGCCCATAAGCGCTCCCTGTGCCGGTGTGTCGACGATGTCGCCATAGGCATAGTAGACGGCCACCTGTTCGCCCTTGCTGGTGGCTTCCTTGACCGACTGCATGTCGGCAATGCCTACCTGGTGGATGTCTTCGTCGTCGTTGAGCTTGAGCAGCTTCTTCACCTCCTTCTTCACCTCGTCGGTGTAAATCAGCTTGTCTACCATCTTATACTTCACGTAGTTCTGCGGATTCTCGAAAGCTATCAGACGGTCGGCGTAGGCATTGAGCGAATCGGTGCTGATTTTTCGGCTTGCCGAGATGTCGGCGAGGACGTTGTTCCAAATGCCCATGATGTACTGCATCACCTGTTCGCGGTTGGGCTCGCTCATCTCGTTGGCAGTGTAGGTTTCAGGGGCGCTCTTGTAAGATCCCACCTTGGCCAGCTGCACCTGAACGCCAAACTTGGCCAGTGCATCCTTCAGATAGTAAGGTGTAGAGCCGAAGCCATGCCAGTCGAGCATGCCACTGGGGTTGAGCCAAATATGGTCGGCCACGCTGGCAATGTAATAGGTTCCCTGCGAATACTGGTCGCCATAAGCCACAATCCACTTTCCGCTCTTCTTGAAGTCGACGAGCGCCTTGCGGATGGCCTGCATCGATGCCGGCGAGTCGGGGGCAAAGGAGCCTGCCTCGATGTAGATGCCCTTCACCTTGTCGTTGTCCTTTGCTTTCTTGATGGCGTTGAGCACATCTTCAAGTCCCATCGTTGTGGAGCCCTGACCAAAGATCATACCCGTGGGATCCTCGGAGCTTCGCTCCTCCAAGGCGCTGTTCAGGTTGAGCACGAGCACACTGTTGTCTTCAAGAGTTGTCGTGGCGCTTGTCGAGGCCACCATCCCTACGATACTCATCACAGCCAAGATGCCCATAATGAGCGTGAATACGATGATGCCAACTACTGTGGCAAAAACGAACTTAAAAAAATCTTTCATATCTTTATCCGTTTGATGGTTGTTTTTTGTTGATTCTCATTCGGTGTTAGTTACGATATGCAAAGGTACTATTTTTTTTTGAATCCACCAAATGTATGTTCATTTTTTTCTACCTGCAAGGTTGAAAAAGTTTGCTTGGGGGTAATTGCTCCCCTACCCTGCCAAGCGAAAGTTATGACTTCCCATCTCGACAAGGCAAGCGTTACAGCGTTACAGTTGTTACAGTTCAAATGATGGTAGTGCAAAGTCAAAAACAAAGTCTATATATATTTATATATATATAAATATATATAGAATTATTTTTGGCAATTCGCAGAGGCTCTTGACAACTGTAACAACTGTAACGCTGTAACACCCTCTGTATGTTTTGCCGTCTGTCCCATCCTGAAATAGTGACCCTGCCATCTGGGGATTGGTTGACTCTTCCCCTGTGGCGGTTGACTCTTCCCTGAGAAGGTTGACTTCCCCGTTGGATATTGCCTGCAGCTGACGTCCATTTGGGGTGTTTACAATTATTAACACAAGGTGAGTGTTTTCTTAACAGATTTTTGCGCACCATGAGGGGCGAAATTTGGAGGTGTCGGGAATAGTGCGTACCTTTGCCATGCATTCGAATGCATTGCGATGATAGCTCTTTGACATGTTTACATACACTAATCGGAGGCGACGCAACAGCGCATAGGTGGCAGCGCAGGAGGCGACGCTTCCCAGCGTCGCAACAGCGCATAAGCAGCAGCGTAGGAGGCGACGCTTCCCAGCGTCGCAACAGCGCATAAGCAGCGCATACGTGGCAGGTGTCACGCTAGGAAGCGTGACCTCCTACATTAGCGCATCAGTGGCAGGGTACGTGGCAGGTGTCACGCTAGGAAGCGTGACCTCCTACATTAGCGCATCAGAGACCATCAACGACCTTGCCAGAGACCATCAACGACGACATCGGAGACCATCGCTGACAACATCAGAGACCATCGCTGACAACATCAGAGACCATCTCTGACCGCAACAGAGACCATCTCTGACCGCCCCAGAGACTATCTCCGACCGCTTGAATTTGTGTCGAGACGTTCAAAACTGACACGAAATTGGCATTTTTCTGATGAATCGTTTGCACATTATCAATGATTTTCGTAACTTTGCGCCTTGAATTGTTCAAAAGTGTGACACCAAAGGATAAAACAACAACAATATATATGGAATTAGCAAGCAAATACGATCCGCGTGAAGTGGAGTCGAAATGGTACCAGTACTGGTTAGACAACAAACTCTTTAGTTCGAAACCCGACGGCCGCGAGCCTTATTGCATCGTCATCCCGCCTCCCAACGTGACGGGTGTGCTCCACATGGGCCACATGCTCAACAACACCATTCAGGACATCCTGGTGCGCCGTGCTCGCATGGAAGGCAAGAATGCCCTCTGGGTGCCCGGTACCGACCACGCCTCGATAGCCACAGAGGCCAAGGTGGTGAAGAAGCTGGCCGACCAAGGCATCAAGAAGCGCGACCTGACGCGCGACGAGTTTCTCAAGCATGCCTGGGACTGGACTCACGAACACGGTGGTATCATCCTGAAGCAGCTGCGCCGTTTGGGTGCATCATGCGACTGGGACCGTACGGCTTTCACAATGGACGAGACGCGCTCAAAGGGTGTCGTCAAGGTGTTTGTCGACCTATATAATAAAGGATATATATATCGCGGGTTGCGCATGGTGAACTGGGATCCCAAGGCGCTGACAGCCCTTTCTACCGAAGAGGTTATCTACAAGGAAGAGCAGTCGAAGCTCTATCATCTAAAGTATTATGTGTCAGACCTTGAGCAGCTTGACAATGAAGAGAAGCTTAAGGAAGAAGGCAACATCATTCACAAAGACGAAAAAGGATATTATGCCGTTGTAGCCACAACACGTCCGGAAACGATCATGGGCGACACAGCGATGTGCATCAACCCCAAAGACCCGAAGAACCAATGGCTCAAGGGGCATCACGTCATCGTGCCTCTGGTAGGTCGAGAGATACAGGTCATCGAAGACCGCTATGTCGACATAGAGTTTGGCACAGGCTGTCTGAAGGTCACTCCAGCCCACGATCCCAACGACTATATGCTCGGCAAGACGCACAACCTCGAGAGCATCGACATTTTCAATGCCGACGGCACCATCTCGGCTGAGTCGCCCCTCTATGTGGGCATGGACCGTTTTGCCTGCCGCAAACAGATAGCCCGCGACCTTGAAGAGGCAGGCCTGATGGAGCGTGTGGAAGAGTACACCAACAAGGTGGGCTATTCCGAGCGCAACCCCGACACAGCCATCGAGCCCCGCCTGTCGCTGCAATGGTTCCTCCGCATGAAACATTTTGCCGACATTGCCCTGCCACCCGTGATGAACGACGAAATCAAGTTCTACCCCACGAAATACAAGAACACCTATAAGAACTGGTTGGAGAACATCCAAGACTGGTGTATCTCGCGTCAGCTGTGGTGGGGACACCGCATTCCCGCATGGTATTATGGGGAAGACGACAACTTCGTCGTAGCAGAAAACGCCGAGGAGGCTCTTGAGCTGGCTCGCAAGGAATCTGGAAACCCCAACCTGCAAGCCACCGACCTCCGTCAGGACGAGGATGCGCTGGACACATGGTTCTCCAGCTGGCTCTGGCCCATCTCGCTCTTCGACGGCATCAACCATCCCGGCAACGACGAGATCAACTACTACTACCCCACTGCCGACCTCGTGACGGCTCCCGACATCATCTTCTTCTGGGTGGCTCGCATGATCATGGCCGGTGAGGAGTTTATCGGCAAGGTGCCCTTCCGCAACGTCTACTTCACCGGCATCGTTCGCGACAAGCAAGGACGCAAGATGTCGAAGCAGCTGGGCAACAGCCCCGATCCCATCGAGCTTATCGAGAAATTCGGCGCCGACGGCGTACGCATGGGCATGATGCTCTCCGCTCCTGCCGGCAACGACATTCTCTTCGACGAGAGCCTCTGCGAGCAGGGACGCAACTTCAACAACAAGATATGGAACGCCTTCCGCTTGGTCAAGGGCTGGAAGGTAGCCGACAGCACAGCCAGCGAAGGCAACACTGCAGCCAAGACGGCCACCCGATGGTTTGCTGCCAAGCTGCGCCAAACCAACCAAGAGGTGGACGACCTGCTGCGTAAATACCGCATCTCGGAGGCATTGATGGCCGTGTATCGTCTGTTCTGGGACGAGTTCTCAAGCTGGTATCTCGAAATGGTGAAGCCCGCCTACGTCAACGGAGAGGCGCAACCCATCGACAGAGAGACATACGACGCTACGCTCTCGTTCTTCAACGACCTGCTGAAGATGCTGCACCCCTTCATGCCTTTCATCACCGAAGAGCTGTGGCAGCACATCTACGACCGCCAACCCGGCGACTCTATCATGCGCGACAAGCTGGAGATCGACGCTCCTTCCGACGAAGACCAGCAGCTGCTTGCCGATATAGAGCATGTCAAGCAGATCGTGTCGGGCGTACGCATGGTGCGCAGTCAGAAGAACATCGCTCCTCGCGAATCGCTCACCCTCCAGATACTCGGAGCCAATCGCTACGAAGCCTACAACGACGTGATGGTGAAGATGGCCAATCTGAAAACCATCGAAGTGGTCAGCGAAAAAGCTGCCGATGCCTCTCAGTTCATGGTTGATACCGACGAACTGGCTGTTCCGCTGGGTGATATGATTGACGTGAAGGCCGAATTGGAGAAGCAAGAGGCTCAGCTCAAGCACCTTGAAGGCTTCCTCGCCGGCGTGATGAAGAAGCTATCGAACGAACGCTTCGTTCAGAATGCTCCTGAAGCCGTCGTCAACCTCGAGCGCAAGAAGCAGAGCGACGCCGAAGAGAAGATTGCCGCCCTGCGCGAATCCATTGCCGAACTGCGCAAGAAAGCTTAGGACATTGGACATTGAAGATTGAAGATTGAAGATTGAACATTGAAGATTGTAGATTGTAGATTGAACGTTGAAGATTGAGATATGAAACAGATCATTCGTTCCCTGGGCTGCTGCTTGGCAGCGGTGCTCGTCCTCTCGGCTTGTCATCACGACGACGAGCCCGAACCGCAGACACCTCCCGAAAAGGCGGTATTGATGTACATGCCTTGGGCGGGAAGCAATATCTACTCTTACTTCTTGCGCAACATCGCTGATATGCGCCAGACTATCATCGACACAAAAGGCGGAGGAAAGAGTGGTGTGATGGTGCTCATAGCCGATAACGACAAACGAGCACACCTCATCCACCTGAAATATCAGAAGAATGATTGCGTGAACGACACCATCGCTACATTCACCGGTCTCAGCGGCAGCAGTTTCTATTCGGAAAGCGGAATGACCGAGCTCTTCAACAAGGCCAAGGCATCGATGCCTGTCAGCCGTTATTCCCTTATCATGGGATGTCACGGCATGGGATGGCTACCCGTCGACGCCCTTAACGACTATGCCAAGCCTGCTTTCCTTCCTTCTGCCGGAGGGGTTTGGACACTTGGCAATCAGGACGGCACGCCCGTTGAAGGAGAAATCTTCACCCGTTTCTTCGGAGATGGCTCCAATGCCGACTATAATGCTGAGATAGCCACGCTGGCCGAAGCCATAAAGAATGTTTTCGGCCGTGTCGACTTTGTACTCTTCGACGACTGCCACATGATGAATATCGAAGTGGCCTACGACCTCAGAAGCGTCACCGACTATCTCATCGGCTCTACTTGCGAGGTCATGATAGAGGGAATGCCCTACAGTAAGACAGGGCCCTACTTACTCTCCAGCGACTACGAGCAAGTGGTCAGTGTCTACAATGACTGGTACAAAGCCTATCGCAATCCTTACGCCACCATCGCCGTGACCAAGACGAGTGAGATAGAAACTCTGGCCGACATCATGCGGCAGATCAACGCTACGCATGAGTTTGTGCCCGACAGCATCCTCAACGTGCAGAAGCTCGACGGGTTCACGCCTACAGTGTTCTACGACATGAAGTCGTATGTCAAGCGGCTCTGTGCTGATGACGTCGTACTGTTCAACCGCTTCGAACAGCAGCTGCTAAAGGCCGTGCCTTACGCTGCCTGCACCGATTCCTATTATTCGGCACGCACGCGAATGGCCTATCCCATCCGCGAGTTCTCCGGTATCACCATCTCCGATCCGTCGTGGAGCTATGCCACACGCACGAAGGAGACGACAGCTTGGTGGAAGGCTACTCACGAAGAGTAGCCACCACTCTCTATGCCAGCTCTATACTGTCGATGCGCAGTTTGACGACACCTGCAGGCACACGAGCCTCCACGACGTCGCCGACGCGCTTTCCCAACAACGCTTGTGCTATCGGTGACTTGACCGAGATTTTAGCCTCGCGCAGATTAGCCTCGTGGGGGCTGACAATGGTGTACGCCATTGCGCCGTTGGTGGTAAGGTTGGTCATCCCTACCCTACTCAGCAAGCCGACGCTATCCGCCTGAAGGCGCGAAGTGTCGATGACACGGGCAAATTCCAGCACTTTTTGCTTGAAGCGTATTCTGCCGAGCAGCCGTGCCTGCTCGCGCTTGGCAGCATGATACTCAAAGTTTTCGCTGAGGTCTCCCTTGTCGCGGGCCTCAGCGATTGCGTCTCTTACCTTGGGAAGCTCCACCGTCTCCAGTTGGTGAAGTTCGGCTACGAGTTTGTCGTAGCCTTCTTTTGACATATATTCCATGATTGTAATTTTATCCTGACCGTGTATTTATTCTCTCCGCCGTCACTCAGTCTTCAGAGGCTCATCGTAGTAGTAGCGCGACACCTTGAGACGATAGTTCACATCTTTAACAATCTGCATCATCATGGGCCATTCGCCTTTCGGTGGTGTCAGTGCCAAAGCTACATGTCCCATGGTGCGTCGCATGTTTACCTCCACGCAGGGATGGATAAGAAATCCTTGTGCCGACGTACGAGGCACAATCATCATGTCGACCCCCAGAGGGCCTTCATATTGCTGATCCACAAAGCGAGTAAGCACCTTCTCCATGCGTTCTACGAGCAAGTCGAACAGCTCGTCGGTCATATAGGGTCGCAACATCTGTCGCTTCACCTCCTCGGTGGCCAAGACGCTACCGGTATAAGCACTGCTCGATGTATTGAAGAGCGAAAGCCCGCAATACTTCACATTACCGTCGGCAAGAGCCTCAAACTCCATAGCGAAGTCTTTTACCTTTCGGTAGTGAGGTTCAGCCATCACCCCACCCTGCTGCTTGATGACGCGCTTGATCCATCCTGCTTCAGAGTCGGTAAGCTTTGTGTTGGCAAAGCGAACCCCTCGTCCGCTGGAACTCCAGGGCGATTTGAAGACGATACGCGAGAAGTCGTTGAGCATCTGCTGGCATAGCGCTACATCCTGGATGTAATAAGCCTCGCCAACCGTCAGGTGTTCGATACCCTGCCGTATCTCTGGCAACAACCTTACGGTGTTCTCGCGGCTTGACAACTCGCGGATGCGCCCCGACCAAACCCAGTCGGGCACTTTGTCGTAGTTGCTGTAGATGAGAGCATCCTTTAGCGTTTCTCTGTCCCACCCCCAGGGCACTACTTCTTCAAAGAGATTATAGAGCGCCCTGCTGCGCATGACGAAATTCACGTTGGCAATCCGCTTGCTGAAACGACGGGCAGCCTTCTCGGCAAAAATGACGTCGTCTACCAGCACGTAGTCATTGTCGGAAGCCCATAATGCAGGTATCCAACCGAGATTCATCTTCAGCTCCTGAGCTGCATGCGGCAATGTCATCATCGATGAATCGTTGGCCAACATGATGTCATGTCCTGGGTTGAAAATATGTAATTTCATACGAAATTTATTTATTCTGTAGGCAAATTTACGGCATTATAATAAGATACACACAAAAGATAGTTAATTATTAACATTTATTATTGAGATTTTGTAATATCTACTTTGCAATTCAAGAAATTAGTTGTACCTTTGCGCAAAATTTTCAAAGCGAACAAGGTGGAAGCATTTTTTCGGACACACCACTACCTGGTAGAACATACAGAGGCACCCGTCAGACGTCTGCTCATGGACGAGATTGACTGGAGCAGCCGTATGATTGGCATCAAGGGGACACGAGGTGTGGGCAAGACGACATTCCTGCTGCAATACGCCAAGGAGCATTTCGACCTGGGCGACCGCAAATGCCTCTATCTGAACATGAACAACTTCTACTTCCAAGAGCGAGGCATCGTCGACTTCGCCGGCGAGTTCTGCCAGAAAGGCGGTCGCGTGCTGCTCATCGACCAAGTGTTCAAGGAGCAGAACTGGAGTCGTGAGCTCCGTCGATGCTACGACCTCTATCCCGACCTGAAGATTGTCTTCACTGGGTCGAGCGTCATGCGACTGAAGGAGGAGAACCCCGAACTCAACGGTATCGTCAAGTCGTACAACCTCAGAGGATTCTCGTTCCGAGAGTTTCTCAACCTCAAGACGGGCAACCACTTCCCAGCTTACACGCTCGACGACATTCTGAAGGGCCACGAGGACATCGGCCGGCAGATTCTTGCCAAGGCATCGCCGAAGCTTCACTTTCAGGACTATCTGCATCATGGCTTCTATCCCTTCTTCCTTGAGCACCGCAACTACTCGGAAAACCTGCTGAAAACCATGAACATGATGACCGAGGTGGACATCCTGCTCATCAAGCAGATAGAACTGAAATATCTGACAAAGATTAAGAAGCTGTTCTACCTCCTGGCGGTCAACGCCAACAAGTCGCCCAACATCTCGAAGCTGGCCAGCGACATCGGGACAAGTCGCGCCACGGCCATGAACTACATCAAATATCTGGCCGACGCCCGACTGCTCAACATCATTTACCCCCGTGGCGAGCACTTCCCGAAAAAACCGGCCAAGGTGATGCTGTACAACTCCAACCTGATGTACGCCATCTATCCCATACAGACGACGCAGCACGACGTGATGGAAACCTTCTTCGTCAACTCGATGTGGAAGGACCATTTGGTCAACAAGGGCGACCACAGCGGCGAATACATCATCGACGACAAGCTGAGGTTCAGGGTTTGCGATGCCCTCAGCACTGCCAGACAGCGCTTTGCCGATGATACCGTCTATGCCCGTTACAATACGGAAATCGGAAAAGGCAACCAGCTACCCTTGTGGCTATTAGGTTTTCTCTATTAAAGAATGAAGATATACATAAATAGGTATTAACAATCAATCATTTATCACATTTATGGCTAAGGAAAAAAGATTTATCACCTGTGATGGTAACGAGGCTGCGGCTCATGTGAGCTATATGTTCTCTGAGGTAGCTGCTATCTACCCCATCACACCGTCTTCGCCCATGGCGGAGCATGTTGACGAGTGGGCTGCCCGCGGAAGAAAGAATCTGTGGGGAC
>CAMORS010000043.1 GCA_946624005.1 uncultured Prevotella sp.
AGCGCATAGGTGGCAGCGTAGGAGGCGACGCTTCCCAGCGTCGCAACAGCGCATATGTAGCAACTACGTGCCAGGTGTCACGCTAGGAAGCGTGACCTCCTACATTAGCGCATCAGAGACCATCAACGACCTTGCCAGAGACCATCAACGACGACATCAGAGACCATCGCTGACAACATCAGAGACCATCTCTGACCCTGTCAGAGATCGTCTGCGACCCTGTCAGAGATTATCGCTGACGCTCCCAAAGACTATCTCTGACACCCACCAGATTGGGCAGAAAGCCACTTTCCTATTAAAAGCATCATCTTTTTTGTTAATTAACGTTGATTCATTTGCGAGTTTCAATAAATATGCGTATATTTGCAAACAAAGTTTATAAACTAACATTTTTGCAAATATGAGTACATTAGAAACACAGAATCTCTGTGGTCTGAAACGAGAGGATTTTCAGACCACTATCAACGGTAAGAATACAGACCTCTACATCCTTCGCAACAATCAAGGCAACGAAGTGGCAGTGACCAACTATGGCGGAGCTGTCCTGGCTATCATGGTGCCCGACAAAGACGGCAACCGTGCTAACGTCATCCAGGGCTACCCCAACATCCATGAGGCCATCAACAGCCGCCAGGCCTACCTCTCGACGCTCATCGGACGCTACGGCAACCGCATCGCCAAGGGACAGTTTACGCTCAACGGCAAGGATTACGAGCTGGCCATCAACAACGGCCCCAACTCGCTCCACGGCGGACTGAAAGGATGGAATGCGCGCGTGTGGGACGCCATGAAGATGAGCGAGAACACACTGGTGCTCAACTATGTGTCGCCCTACCTCGAAGAAGGCTTCACGGGCGAGGTGAAGGTGACCGTCGTCTATACCTTCACCGACGACAACGAGTTCACCATCGGCTACATGGCCACGACGAACAAGAAGACCATCGTCAACCTGACGCACCACGGATTCTTCTCGCTCCAAGGCATCGGAAACCCCACAACGGAGATTACCAACCAGATCTGCGAGATCAATGCCGACTTCTTCATCCCCATCGACGAGACGAGCATCCCCACAGGCGAGATCCTGAAGGTGGCCGGAACACCCTTCGACTTCCGCACACCGAAGCCTGTAGGACAGGACATCGACGCCGACGACGAACAGATCAGAAACGGTGCCGGCTACGACCACTGCTTCGTGCTGAACAAGAAGGAGGAGATGAAGCTCACCTTCGCAGCACGCCTCAGCGACCCCGTCAGCGGACGAACGATGGAGGTATACACCACCGAGCCAGGCATGCAGGTGTACACCAACAACTGGGGCGACGGGCTGCCAGGCCCGGGCGGCACAACATTCCCACGCCGCAGCAGCATCTGCTTCGAGTGCCAGCACTTCCCCGACAGTCCGAACCACCCCTACTTCCCATCTGTCGTGCTGCGCCCCGGCGAGCAGTATAAGCAGAAGACGGTGTATAAGTTCGGCGTAATGTAATTCAATCAATCGAAAAAAACCAAATAAAACAAACATGTTGGATATCGAATTTGTAAGAAGTCGCTTCATCAAGCACTTCGACGGAAAGACGGGCAACGTCTATACTTCGCCCGGACGTATTAACCTCATTGGCGAGCACACCGACTACAACGGCGGATTCGTGTTCCCGGGAGCAGTAGACAAAGGCATTGTGGCAGAAATGCGCATCAACGGCACTGAAGACACGGTGATGGCATACGCCATCGACCTGAAGGACCGCGTAGACTTCCACCTCGACGATCCCGCCGGACCGAAGACAAGCTGGGCACGCTACATCTACGGCATCGCCAAGGAGATGCAGAAGCTGGGCGTTCCCGTAAAGGGCTTCAACATCGCCTTCGCCGGCGACGTTCCCCTCGGAGCCGGTATGTCGTCGTCGGCAGCTATGGAGAGCTGCTTCGCCTGCGGACTGAACGACCTCTTCGGCGAGAACAAGGTGTCGAAATGGGACATCGTCCTGGCCGGACAAGCCACCGAGCACAACTACTGCGGTGTCAACTGCGGCATCATGGACCAGTTTGCCAGCGTCTTCGGACAGCAGGGCAAGCTGATGCGACTGGACTGCCGCAGCCGCGAGTTTGAATATTTCCCGTTCGACCCGAAGGGCTATCGTCTGGTATTGATCAACTCGTGCGTGAAGCACGAACTGGCTGGCAGCCCCTACAACGACCGCCGCAACTCGTGCGAGAACGTCGTGCGCCACATTGCCGCCAAGCATCCGGAAGGAAAGTTCGAGACGCTGCGCGACTGCACATGGGAGCAGCTTGAGGAGGTCCGTGCCGAAGTGGGCGAAGAGGACTACAAGCGTGCCCACTTCGTGCTGGGCGAAAAAGACCGCGTGCTGGCTGTCTGCGACGCCCTTGTCGCCGGCGACTACGAGACGGTTGGCCAGAAGATGTACGAGACACACGAAGGCCTGTCGAAGGAGTATGAGGTGAGCTGCGAAGAGCTCGACTTCCTGAACGACGTAGCCCGCGAGAACGGTGTTACCGGCTCGCGCATCATGGGCGGCGGCTTCGGTGGCTGCACCATCAATCTGGTGAAGGACGAACTCTACGACCAGTTCATTGCCGACGCCAAAGCGAAGTATACAGCCAAGTACAACCGCGAGCCGAAAGTCTACGATGTCGTCATCAGCGACGGTTCGCGCAAGCTCTGCTAATGCTGTTTACGAGCTGTTGCGCCATTTCTAGAATGGGAGGCTACACCTCATTTTATCATAAGAGTTAAAGAAAATTGCAGGGAAAAAGATTGTTTTCCCTGCATTTTTTTGCCAAAAAGTTGTATAATAGTGTAACTTTTACTAACTTTGCACCCAATGAGACGCATAATAGCATATAAGAAGTATTTTGGAGAGTTCATGAAAGAACTCTCCGACCAAGAACGTGGCAAGATAAAACGAGCTTTGCTGCTTTTAGAGTCGGAAGATAAAATCCCCAGTCATTATATTAAATATGTACGTGATGGTCTTTATGAGTTTCGGGTAAGTTTCGGGAACAAAGAGTTTCGGTTGTTCTATATCTATGATGGTAAAAATATTGTCGTGCTATTCAATTGCTATACAAAAAAGACCGAGAAAGCACCTAAGCGCGAAATTGACAAAGCAATCAAACTGAAAGAGGAATACCAAAATGAAAGAAAAAGAAATGATTTATGATGTGAGTGCCGAACTAGAACGTGAGTTCGGGCCAAAAGGTTCTGAAAGCAGAAAAGCTGCCGAAGACAAAGCATGGGAAGAATATAATGCACAGATTCTTCTCGATGCAAGGAAAAACGCTGGGCTGACACAGCAGGAGTTGGCAGAGCGAATAGGAGCCAACAAGGGTTATGTGTCGCGACTTGAACGTGGACTGACAATCCCTACCGTGTCTACACTCTACCGGATTGCAGCAGCTATGGGGCTTGTCGTGGAGTTAAGGCCAGCATCGTCATAAAGAAAAAAAGCGCGAGTGGATATTAACCTCTCGCGCTTTTTAATATTGGCTTTTCTTACTTTACATAGATGTTCCTGTTCGGTATGAAAAGTAAGTTGTTATCCCTTTTTTACTTCACCACGACCTTCTTGCCGTTGCGGATGTAGAGGCCGGGCTTCGTGGGAGCGCTCAGCATGGGCTTGCCGTCGAGCGAATACCACAGGGCGGGAGCCTCAACAGACTTCTCCAGCTGATCGATGCCAGTGGCTACGTATGGCAGCGAGCTGACCATAGCACCGAACCACGTCGTCCAGGGCTCTTGGTTGTAATAGTCGAAAGAACCTTCCGGCATGCAGAGTTCGCTCCAGTGATAGGTTTCCTCGGCGAAGGCTCCGTTGTCGGATGTCTCATGCCCATCTTCGTCAACCAGTCGGACCCGGGCATTGTGGATTTTGACCACTCCAAGATTGTCGCAGTTGTAGAAACTGTGATAGCCGAGCGTCGCCACGCTGGCAGGCAGTTCGATACTGGTCAGATTTCTGCATAAAGCAAACGTACTGCTCTTAATCTCGTTGATGCCATTAGGAATGTTGATGTCGGTCAGGTTGGAGCATCCATAGAACGCCTGCTGGCCTAATTCTTTCAGCGTGGAGGGAAGTGTCACGGAATAGACTCCGGTGAAGCCGAAGGCACCAGCGCCAATCTCTTTCAGACCTTCCTGGAGCGTAACGGAAGCCAGTTTCGTTGCAAAGGCGAAAGCACTCTCGCCAATGGTCTCTACCGAACTCGGAATAGAAGCCGACACCAGTCCGGTGCAGAATCCGAAGGCTCCATTGCCGATGAGCTTCACGGTGTTGGGAATGTTCACCACGGTGAGCTTGCCACAGGTGAGGAAGGCATACTCGCCAATCTCCGTCACGGTGAAGCCCTCCGGTTTCTGCGGAATGTTGGCGGCACCCTCGGTGCTGGTTTCGACAGCCCTCATCGCTTCATCGCCATAGACGCGACAGGTCTTGTCCTGGGCGTTGATCACCTGGAACCACATATCTTTTCCGGTCTTATACTCCGATGGGAAGATGTCGCCATCACGCGGATCCATCTGTACGCGCCAGCGGAACTCGTTGTGCCACTGTTCGGTATCGTAATACTTGAGCGTGCCGAACGGGACATACATCGTGGCATGTTCGCAGGCACTGTTGCCGGCATACTCACCACTGAACAAATCGACATTGCGCGCGTTCATATATACACTGCTTAGCTTATCGCAGTAGCGGAAGGCGCCACGCTCCAACGATTTCAGCGTCGAGGGGAAGATGATCTCTTCGAGCGACGAACATCCAGCAAACGACCAGCTGTAGATGGTCTCCAAACCTTCGGGCAGATTGATGTCCTTCAAGGCAGAAAAATCGCGGAAGCAGTCTGTAGAGATCTGCTTCAACGTAGAGGGGAGCACAATCTTCGTGATTGTGGTGCTGCCCTTCGTGCCAAAGATATCGGAAATGCTGACCAAATCCAGCCCCTTCACCTTTTCCGGGATGACGAGCTCGGTAACGTCAGCACCGGGAATCTCGGAGAATCCCACGTAGTTGAGGGTTCCTTTTTCAAAATCAGGATAGCCCGCAATCATGTAGCCTGTTGCCTCACGGTCGAGCAACCGGTAGAATCCACTCACGACGTTCAGATAGAGATCTTTCAGATATTCTTGCTTCTTCAGCTCAGCGGTGTAAGCAGCGACGGCTTCTTCGCTACGCACATGAATCATACTGCTCAACTCTAAGCCCTCTCCACCGTATTCGGCATAGTCGAAAACACTCATACCATCGAAACAATTCTCGCCGAAGGTAGGCGGTGTGACAGGCAGGAACGAAAAATCGCAATCGGTCATGTTCTCGAAAGCGCGTTCACCTATGGATGTCACATTCTCTGGAATCTGCAACCACATCAGGCTCTTGCAACCCTTGAAAGCTCTTTCTCTGATCATCTTCACCGAACTGGGGATGTAAACATCTTCGAGCGACTCGCAACCATTGAAGAACCAAACGGGTATACGGTCGATACCATCATTGAACCAGAACTTCTTCAGTTTCTTGCAAGAATAGAAAAGTCCAGCCGTAAAATCAATAGACACACTCTTCGGAATGACGCACTCTTCGATATTGCAGTACTGGAAGGCATATTCGGATATACGCGTCACCCTATAGCCCATCGCCGTCTCTGGAACTGTCACCGTACCGGTCACCGACTGGTCGATGCAGGCATCACTATTGCTTAAATAGCTATCATCGCCTACAAAACAGGTCTTGTCGCTCTCGCTGCTGACCGTGAACGTCATCATCACGCCTTCTTTCGTTTTCACAGAAAAGACGTCGCCATCATCGGCCAGCGCATAAGCATAGCCCGCAACCATCAAGATGGCCGCAAGCAACATTCGTTGTGTAAAAATCTTTTTCATAAACTTATCATACTTTAGTTATACATTCTTGTTTCTTAGATTATCGATGCAAAGATAAAGGTTATTTCCGAACCGACCAAAGAAAAACAGATATTTTTTCGAGAATTTTTCAACACAAAGCAAAACCAGCCCTTCTTTTCAACTTTTTCTGAAATATTTGCTCAATTCAAAATATTTATGTACCTTTGCATCGTTGAACAACTAACCACCGAAAAGAATCAGCAAAACATTCACATAACATCTAAAACAAACACGACAATGAAACAACTAAGAACAATGATCGCGTGCGCAGGTGCAGCCATCGCACTGTGTACCGCTTGTAACAACCCGGAAAGCAAACTGACCGCTTCGGGACTCAACCCCACAGCCTTCGACACCACCATCAACGAAAAGCCCGTGAAGCTCTTCACCCTGAAGAACAAGAACGGCATGGAGGTGTGCATCACCAACTTCGGCGGACGCGTCGTATCGCTCATGGTGCCCGACCGCAACGCACAGCTGCAGGATGTCGTCCTCGGATTCGACAACATCAGGCAGTATGCCGACACCGTCAACACACCGAGCGACTTCGGTGCCTCGATCGGCCGCTATGCCAACCGCATCAAGGACGGCAAGATCAAGATCGACGGAACCGAATACCAGCTGCCGCGCAACAACTTCGGCCACTGCCTGCACGGAGGTTTCAGCGGATGGCAGTACCAGGTGTACGACGCTGTTCAGGAGAACGACTCGACACTCTTGCTCACTATCGTATCACCTGATGGCGACAACGGATTCCCCGGAACGGTGAAGGCTACGGTGACGTATATCGTCCGCAACGACAACAGCCTCGATATCAGCTACACCGGCGAGACCGACAAGCCCACGGTTCTGAACATGACGAACCACTCTTACTTCAACCTCAACGGCGACCCGACAAAGTCGATAGAGAACCATCTGCTCTACCTCAATGCCTACAACTATACGCCGACCGACGATACCTTCATGACCAACGGCAAAATAGAATGGGTGAAAGACACACCCCTGGACTTCTCGAAGCCGAAAGAGGTGGGCAGCATCGTCAACGACTTCAGCATCCCCGCCATCAAGAACGGCAACGGCATCGACCACAACTGGTGCCTTGAGAGCTATCGCGACGGCAAGGGCAACGACAAGCAGCTGGCAGCCTCGGTCTACTCGCCGCTGACAGGCATCATGCTCGAAGTGTACACCAGCGAACCAGGCATTCAGGTATACACCGGAAACTTCCTCGACGGAACGGTAAAGGGCAAGCACGGCATCACCTACCAGAAGCACGCCGCCATCTGTCTCGAAACACAGAAGTATCCCGACACACCCAACAAGCCCGAATGGCCCAGCGCCCTGCTGCGTCCAGGTGAACGCTACACCAGCCATTGCATCTATAAGTTCGGTGTGGTGAAGGAATAATTCGCAGCCGGTTACTGCTTTTGTGCCGATTCGTGCAAAATATTCTTAAAAAACAATACATTCCTTCATGCTTTCGGCACAAAAGTAGTAACTTTGCGCAAAATTCACACAGATACCATGAAATTGATTAAAGATTTTAGCGAGTTAGTGGAGCAGCTGAAAGCCCGTGGATGCTGCCGCGTTGTCGCCGTAGAAGCTCACGACGAACACTCGCAAGAGGCTATCAACCGGGCAGAGAGTGAAGGATGGGCAAAGGTGACAAACCTCCATCTGGGAAGTATCGAAGAGTCGGCAGCCGAAGCAGTGCGGATGATTCGCCGTGGCGAGGCCGACGTTATCATGAAGGGCATCATCAACACCGATGTATTGCTGAAGGCCATCATCAACAAAGAGAACAAGGCTGAGGGCCTGATACCGCCGGGAAACATCCTGACGCACATCAGTTCGTTCGACATCCCCACCTACCACAAGCTCCTCTTCATGATGGACCCTGCCGTCATACCCTTCCCCACACTCGAACAGCGCATCGCCATGATCAAGTACGCCATCCGCGTGTGCAACGTCTTCGGTGTGGAGCAGCCGCGCATTGCCTTGGTACACTGCACGGAGAAGGTTTCGCCCAAGTTCCCCGTCACACTCGATTACGAGAAGCTGGTCGAGATGTGCAAGAACGGCGAGTTCGGCAACGCCATCATCGACGGACCCACCGACCTGAAGTGCGCCGTCTGCAAGGAGTCGGCCGACATCAAGGGCATCAAGAGTCCGCTTGAGGGCAACAGCGATGTCGTCATCATGCCCGACATCGAAGCTGGCAACGTGCTCTACAAGGCACTCACTGCCTTCACCGATGCCCATCTGGCCGTCGGTCTGCAGGGTGCTGCCTGCCCCATCAGCATCACATCGCGCAGCGACTCTGCCCTGACGAAGTATCACAGCCTGGCTATGGCTTGCCTGCAAGCATGATTTGAGGATTGAACATTGAATACTGAAAAATTGATAACATAAGACCATGAAGATTTTAGCTATTAACCCCGGAATGCTGTCGCTCAAGATTGGCATTTTCGAGGACGACAAATTGGTGAAGAACTCTACTATCAACCACCCGTACGACGAACTGTGCAAGTATCCCAACATCATGGACGAGTTCGACTACCGCAAGGAAGCTCTGATGAAGGAACTCGAGAAGATGGGCGTAGGCCTCGACTTCGACGTCGTCGTTGGTCGTGGCGGACTCGTCAAGCCGATGGAAGGCGGTGTCTACGAACTGAACGACAAAGTGATTGAAGACACACGCCATCCGCGTATCAACCACGCCTGCAACCTCGGTCCGCTGTTGGCCAACAGCCTGGCCAAGGAGATTGGATGCCGTGCCTTCACGGTAGATCCCGGTGTGGTCGACGAGCTCGATGATATCGCTCGCGTTACGGGTATGCCCGAACTGCCTCACCAGACCATCTGGCACGCACTGAACCAGCGTGAGATAGCCAAGCGCTACTGCCGAGAGAATGGCCTGAAATACAACGAGCAGACGCTCATTGTTTGCCACCTGGGCAGCGGCATCTCTTTCGCCCTGCACCACAAGGGACGCGCCATCGAGTGCAGCGACGCTCTGAGCGGCGACGGCCCCTTCAGCCCCTCACGCGCCGGACAGCTGCCCAGCTCGCAGCTCGTGAAGCTCTGCTACAGCGGACAATACACGCTCGACGAGATGCTCCGCAAGATGAACGGCCACAGCGGACTCGTTGCCTATCTCGGCACCAGCGACCTCATGGAGGTGGAGAAGCGCATCGACAACGGCGACAAGAAGGCAGAGTTCTATCTGCGTGCTATGTGCTACCAGACGGCTCGCTATCTCGGCTCACTCGCTCCCGTTGTGAATGGTAAGGTGGACGCCGTCATCCTGACAGGTGCTCTCTGCCGTTGCCCCTATGTGCGCGACTGGGTGAAGGAGCGTGTGGAATATCTTGCTCCCGTGCATATCTATCCCGGCGAGGACGAGCTGACGGCTCTGGCCAGCAATGCCTATCGCGCCCTCATCGGAGAGGAAGAAATCAAGGAGTATAAATAAGTACACCCCAACGATAACTCGAAGACTCCGCAGACATCCATTCTGCGGAGTTTTTTTGTTTGTTTTGAAAAAAATGGTCATTTGTTTACGTTTTTGAAAAAAAAGTAGTAATTTTGCAAGCATCATCAACAAACAATCTATCATTATGGCTAATTTACTTAAGAAATCTATGACCATGCTGCTGGTGGCAACCTTCAGCATGAGTGCGTTTGCACAGGAAAAGGCAAACAAGTGGTACGACAACATCAAGCTGAGCGGCTACGGTATGCTGCAGTATCAGGGACAAGACAAGGAAGATGCCGAGAGCAACACTTTCAACCTCCGTCTGCTCCGCATGATTGTTGACGGGAAGATAAACGACTTCAACTGGCGAGCTCAGATACAAGGCACCAACGCCAAAGGTCCCGGTGAGCCCACCGTCCAGCTGATGGACCTCTACGCCGAATGGGTGAAGCACAAGGAGTTTCAGGTGAGAGTGGGACAGTTCAAGCGCGCCTTCACCTTCGAGAACCCCACTCACCCTGTAACACAAGGCTGGCGTGGCTATGCCGACGTCATCAACCGCCTGTCGGGCTTCGGCGACCGTGCTGGTGAGAAATCGAGCGGAGGCCGCGATATCGGTATCCAGGTGCAAGGCGATGTACTGCCCAACAGCAGCGGACGCGCCCTGCTCCACTATCAGGTGGGTGTCTACAACGGCGAAGGCATCAACCGCTCTGACAAGGACAACCGCAAGGACATCATCGGAGGCTTGTGGGTGATGCCCGTGAAAGGCTTGCGTATCGGTGCCTTCGGATGGACGGGCAGTCATGGTGGAATGACCACCATAAACGGCACCAACGAGAGCGTCGGACTCAACCGCTACTGTCTCTCGGTAGAATGGGACAAGGACGAATACACCTTCCGCGCGGAGTATCTGCACTCGCAGGGATGGGGTTCCGGAGTCATCGGCAACAACACCATCGACTACTCCCTGGGCGACAAGGCCGACGGTTGGTACGTCTTCGGCATCGTGCCAGTCATCAAGAGCAAGCTGCACGCCAAGGCTCGCTATCAGACGTATCGGAAGTCGAAGGAGTGGTCGTCGTCGCTCAATTCTGTCGAGGCCGGACTGAACTATTTCTTCACGAAGAACCTGCAGCTGAACTTCGAGTATGCACGCGTCAACGATCGCACCTTGGCCAAACATAACTACAACCTGGTGGACGTCGAACTCGACTTCCGATTCTAAACTCTCATCGTTTTTTCCTTAAATACAATTAAAAAAGCGGAGTGTTTAGCCTATAATTTGCGAAAAAGGAGTACCTTTGCAAAGATATTTCACCATCAATCAATTATAGTCTGGACACGCAACATGAGTGAACATACACATCACAGCCATAGTTTTGGCAGTAGTCTCGGCAGGAAAAACGTCGAACAGATGGATGACGCCGAAGAGTTTAAGACGCGAATGCTTCGAGCACAGAAACGCAAGAAGTGGTTGATAAAATACGGCTATCGCGCCTTGGTGGTTATCGCAGCAGCCATGCTGCTCTTGGTGGCCCTCATCATCGTCTTCGACCTCTAAAACAAAAGAAACGACATGAGCCTTCAGCTTTCTGAAGGCTCATGTCGTTATTACTCAGTATACCACTTGCCTACCCTCACTCTCGTTGTCCATACGGTCGAGAGCCGTTATCACGTACGTGTTCATGGCCCGTTGGGCACCAATGCGCACGAAGTTGTTGGTCGTCGTGGCCACAAGGTGCGAAGCGTTAGAGATGTCTATCGGCTCGCCCTGACGGAAGCAGTAGATAGCGTATTTCACGGCCTCGTTGCGCCAGCCTTTCCCTTTCGGCTTCTTCCAGAAGATGAAGGGACCGTCGGCCATCTCCACAACTTTCACCTTACGAACGGCCTTCGGAGCATCGCCATCGATGAAGTCCATTCGAGGCTGAAGAGCCTTCGTGCGCCAATAGTTCTGGCGTAGCATCGTGCCATAGTTGCCCACATTGTCGACGGCGGCCTTGGCATACCACAACACCGTACCACCCACATTCTTCAGCTGCTTGTGCAGTTGCATTTTCTGTGCCATATCACCATGCTTGGCCGTTCGCTCCACATCCTCACCGATATAGAGTGGACAGCCGCGACTGTTGCGGTTCCACCACTGGATGAGCTCCTGATAGTCGGCAGCCTTGTGGCCAATCTCCCAGTAGAGTTGCGGCACAAGATAGTCCACCCAACCATTGTCCACCCACTTCAGCACATCGGCGTAGAGGTCGTCGTAGTTCTGCAGTCCGTTGGTCTGACTACCGTTGGGGTCGTTCTTCTTGTTGCGATAGATGCCGAAGGGCGACACACCAAACTTCACCCAAGGCTTGACGCTGTGGATGGTCTTATGGAGATCACGTATGAGCAGGTCGACATTGTGGCGTCGCCAGTCGCCGATGGAAGCAAAACCGGCCCCCTGCTGCCTGTATAGGTCGGCATCCGGAATCGACACGCCTGCTACAGGATAAGGGTAGAAATAATCGTCGATGTGCAGTCCGTCGACATCATACCGGCTGACGATATCTTCCACCACCTTGCAGGTAAACTGCCTCGACTCTTCCAAAGCAGGATTCAAGATGTACAGCCCATCGTAGGCAAAGACCCAGTCGGGATGCTGCACAGCGACATGCGACGAAGCCAGCTCGTTGGTTGTCTTCGTTTTGGCGCGATAGGGGTTAATCCACGCATGCAGTTCCATACCACGTCTGTGGCATTGTTCTATCATCCACTGAAGAGGGTCCCAATAGGGTTGCGGCGCCATACCCTGCTGGCCTGTAAGGAAACGGCTCCAAGGCTCTAGACGGCTTTCATAGAGGGCATCGCATTCTGGTCGCACCTGGAAGATGATGGCGTTGACACCATCTTTCTGTAACTCGTCGAGCTGATAGGTCAGCGTACGTTGCATGTTGTCGCGCCCGATGCCCGTCCACTGACCGTTGACAGCCTGGATCCAGGCACCACGAAATTCACGCTTCGTACCGTCGTCGGGAGCACTAACAGAAGAGGAAGCACAGCCCATGATGACAAGGGCTAACAAGAAGAAGAGGAAATTTTTCATCTGAATGTTTATTGTTTAAAATATTATTCCTAAGTATTGAAAACGAGAAAGCACCGACGCTAAAGCGATTGTGGCTGCTGCGGTGGCAAGCAGGCTATGCGCAATACATGACGAGTCTGGGCATTGACGGCACATCGTCCATCAATGCGCTGTCCGACAACCCAAACGATGCGCCCTGCAGCATCTTCCATGACAAGCTGCCGCTTCTTCATCAGCAGCGGCACCTTGCGGTCGGTAAGGAAGTCGCTCACCAGCTTCATGCCCTTCATACCAAATGGCTGAAAGCGGTCGCCTTGGCGGGCAGGTCGCAGCAGGAGAGGCATCCCTACCCTGTCGGCATCGAGTGTTGCAACCAACGGGTCTCGGCTTACAGCAAGAGGGTTGGCTGGCTCGGTCGTGATACTGATTTTCCATCCATTCTCCAGCGTATAGAGGCTCTCGATTGGAAACGAATACTCTCGTTGCTCCTGTTCCAAGCGCGCAGCGACGACGATGAATCCACGGTCGAACACCAGCTGATGGCTCACCGACTCGTACACCGTACCCGTAGCAGCATGGATATTCTGCCAGATGGCCTCCACCTGCGCGGGTTGGAAGTCTTTCTCTCGCAATATATATAATAAGGTGTCGTGTGGTTGCCGACATGCCTGCAGCTTCTCGATGTCGATGCTGTCAAAACGGGTGATTCCGTCTGGTGCCAACCGGTGCTCTACAACACGGGCGGCATCCTCGCTGATCAATGTCTGATATACGTCGGCCACTTGCGAAAGGATAGCCGACGTACGGGCGATGTTCTGCTTTGCTGCGGGATTGATCTGTTCCATCAAGGGAAGGATATGATGGCGGATACGATTTCTCACAGCCACGTCTTCAAGGTTCGTACTGTCGATGACAAAGGGCTGACCGATGGCCTTCAGATAAGCTTCTACATCATCTCTGCTCACACAAAGCAATGGCCTGACAATCAACCCGTTGATAGGTTGAATACCAAGCAATCCTTGAAGTCCAGTTCCGCGAATCAGATTCATCACGACAGTCTCCACAGAGTCGTCCTGATGGTGGGCTACGCATACTGCATCTGCTTCAATAGCATTGGCAAGTCGTGCAAAATAATGGTATCGCAACTCACGTGCTGCCATCTCGATGCTCACATGGTGCTGTTCTGCATAGAAACGGGTGTCGAAGTGAACACGATGCAGCTTTACGCCAAGTCGTTCACATAAATCCACACAAAACTGCTCATCGCCATCCGCCTCAGCACCTCTTAGTCGGAAGTTGCAGTGTACGGCTTCTATCCTGTAGCCCAGCTCGTGTAGGATAAGCATGAGAGCCACGCTGTCAGCACCTCCCGAGAGAGCTACGAGGTAACGTCTTTCGTGGCTGAGCAGTTGGTTGCGCTCGATGAAATCACTGACGGTCGCTATGATTGGAT
Organism: uncultured Prevotella sp.; assembly: GCA_946624005.1. GTDB lineage: Bacteria > Bacteroidota > Bacteroidia > Bacteroidales > Bacteroidaceae > Prevotella. The sequence goes on from CAMORS010000043.1 coordinate 13,910, forward strand.
GTTGCATGGAATATAAGCTTCGCCGATGTTGCAGAGTCTGTCTTGACTTGAAAGGTTTATTCTACGTATAGGACAAGCCCCTTGAGATATTCGCCTTCTGGATGGTAAATATTGATGGGATGGTCGGCAGGCTGATGCAACTGGTGCAGGATGCGCACCTTGCGACCGCTCTGCGCAGCGGCTGTGAAAACAGCATTCCGGAAGTTGTCCTTCGTCACCACCTGCGAACAGCTGAAGGTGAACAGCACGCCTCCCCGACGGATGCGTTCAAAGGCTTTGACATTGAGTCTTGTATAGCCCTTCAGAGCATTGTGCAGAGCTGCCCGATGCTTGGCAAAGGCTGGCGGGTCGAGAATGATGAGGTCGTAGGTGTCGTCGGCCTGATCAAGGAACTTGAAGGCATCGTCGCAGAAAGCCTCATGACGCTCATCGTCAGGGAAATTCAGCCGTATGTTGGCATTGGTCAGTTCGATAGCCTTGGCGCTGCTATCCACCGAATGAACGAGTGTGGCTCCGCCACGCATGGCGTAGACAGAGAATCCTCCCGTATAGCAGAACATGTTGAGCACTTTCTTGCCGCGGGCGTACTGCTCGAGCAACTGCCTGTTGTCACGTTGGTCGACGAAGAATCCCGTCTTCTGTCCCTTCAGCCAGTCGACGTGGAAGCGGAGGCCGTTCTCTACGGCTGTGTTTTCGCTGCTGCCACCATAAAGGAAGCCGTTTTCCTGGTCGAGCTGTGCCTTGAAGGGCAGCGTCGTCTCGCTCTTGTAGAAGACATTCTCGATGCGATGCCCCATGACATCCGTCAGCGCGCTGACAATCTCATAGCGGCTGACGTGCATCCCGACGCTGTGTGCCTGCATCACGGCCGTCTTGCCATAGCAGTCGATGACCAGCCCTGGCAGGTTGTCGCCTTCGCCATGCACCAACCGGAACGTGTCGTTCTGACTCCTGTCGGCAATGCCGATGCTCTGCCGCAAGCGAAGCGCTGCAGCAAGCCGGCTCCGCCAGAAGTCGCCGTCGATGGCTATATCCCTGAACGACAACACCCTGACAGTGATGCTCCCTATCTGATAGTGGCCCAGAGCCATGAAGTCGCCCTGTGCATTGTACACCCTGACGATGTCGCCCTCACGAATACCATCGTCCATCCGCTGGATGGCTCCCGAGAACACCCAGGGGTGGTATCGGAGCAGGCTCTCCTCCTTTCCTTTCTTGAGATAAATGTTGTATATGTTCTCTTGCATCTGCATGAAATAAAAACGATCTGTGCAAAGGTACGACAAAATAGTGAAAGTAGCAAAGGAAACGCCAAAAAACTTGTGAATGATGCCGTTTACCGCTTATTTTTTTGGCAATTTATATTTGGCAGTTTCAGATTATTGTTGTATCTTTGCACCGTCAACAGCAAAGCACTCCATCTAATAGTTCATAAAGATGGAAGCTCAAGAAGAATACTTATTCAGATAGTCATGTTGCCTATGATTGACAAAAAAGTAAGTCTGGACCTGATGGAGTTTGTAGAACGCGAGATACTTCCTCGCTATGCCGACTTCGACAAAGCGCACAACATGGAGCACGTGACGGGCGTCATCCGTCGCTCGCTTGACATTGCCCAGAAGGTGGGAGCCGATGTTAATATGTCGTACGTCGTAGCCGCCTATCATGATTTAGGTCTCTCCGGACCGCGGGCTATCCACCACCTGACGAGCGGTAAGATTCTTTTGGCCGACATCAGGTTGCGCAAGTGGTTCTCTCAAGACCAGCTGAAGGTGATGAAGGAGGCCGTCGAAGACCATCGGGCATCAGCATCGCATGCGCCACGGAGCATCTACGGCAAGATAGTGGCCGAGGCCGACCGCGACCTCGACCCCGACACGGTTTTTCGCCGTACCATCCAGTTCGGACTGTCCAACTATCCTGAGAAAGACCGCGAAGAACAGTATCAGCGTTTTCTGAAACACGTCCGCGAGAAATATGGCGAGAACGGCTATATCCGCCTTTGGATGTCGGGCTCGCCCAACGAAGAAAAACTGCGCCAGATACGTCGCACTATCGCCAATCCGCAGCTATTGCGGCAGACGTTCGACCGACTTTACGCTGAAGAAAAGCCGAAGGAGTGAGGTCAACCCTTCTGAAAAAGCATACGATTATTAACGCATAAACAAGCAAATATGAAGAAATCCATCATCGCTGTAGCCTCTGCCATGTTGCTGGCAGGGTGCGGCTTTACGGGTGGCACGGCCACCAACAACGGCTCCGACCTGGGCAACGTCTTGGGGAGCATCCTCGGAGCAGTAACACAGGGCGACGCCGTCACCAATATCCTCTACGACGTCATCGGTGCCACAAAGCTGTCGAAAGAAGATGTCGTCGGCACATGGTCTTACCGTGGACCTGGTGTGGCCTTCACCTCAGAGAACCTTCTGGCCAAGGCAGGTGGTGAAGTGGCTGCTGCCAAAGCTCGGCAAGACTTAGAGAAACCTTACCAGAGTATTGGTATCAAGAGCACCAACACCTACTTCACCTTCAATGCCGACAACACTTTCTCCGGCAAAATGGACGGACAGCCCATCAGCGGCACCTACAGCTACAACCCCGACAACAGCGAGGTGAAGCTGCAGACGCTGCTTCTTTCAACGACAGGCTATCTGACGCGCAATGCCAAGGGTATCAGTCTGCTTTTCGAGTCGAAGAAACTCCTCACGGCCCTACAGGTAGTAGGAGCCATGAGTGGCAACTCCACGCTCAGCACCGTCGGTGAGCTCAGCAAGAACTACGACGGCATTCGCATGGGCTTCGACCTGACGAAGTAGGGAGTTGCCTATCAGGGCTATGCATTCACCACATTCACGGGGTTGCCTTCGCAGAAAGCCTTGACGTTGCCAATGGCGATGTCCACAAGGCGCACACGAGCTTCATAGGTAGCCCATGCGATGTGTGGTGTGATGTACGAATTGGGAGCCGACAGCAGCGGATTGTCTGCCGAAGGCGGTTCGCTGCACATCACGTCGGCACCGTAGGCACCCAACCGGCCCGTGCGGAGCGCCTCAGCAACATCAGCCTCATTGACCAGCGGTCCGCGTCCCGTATTGATAAGGATAGCGCCCGACTTCATCTTCTCGATGGTCTCACGGTTGATCATCTCGCGTGTCGAGTCGGTCAGCGGACAGTGGAGCGTCAGGATGTCGCTCACGCTGAGCAGTCCTTCCAGCGTTGTCTTCTGGATGCCTTCCGGCAGGTCGGCCGAGTTCTTGCTGGTCATGGCGAAGACGTCCATGCCAAAGTCGCGGGCGATGATGGCCACCTTCCATCCGATATTCCCCAATCCAACGATACCGATGGTCTTGCCAGCCAACTCATGGAGCGGCGTGTCCCAATAGACGAAGTCGGGATTGCGGCTCCATCTTCCGTTGCGGTTCAGCTCGGCATAGTGGCCGATGCGGTTGGTGATGTTCAGGATATGGGCAAACACCATCTGCGCAACGCTGGCTGTACTGTAAGCCGGAATGTTGCACACCACGACGCCCTGTTCTCGGGCGGCCACGATGTCGATATTGTTGAAGCCAGTAGCCAACTCGCCGATATACTTAAGGCAGGGCAGTTGCTTGATTACTTCTGCCGTCATCTGCACCTTGTTGGTGAGCACCACTTCGGCATCCTGAGCTCTTTCTACCACCTCGCCTGGTGCTGTACGGTCGTAGACGACGAGCGTTCCTAACTCTTTCAGCGGCTCCCAGCTCAGATCGCCAGGATTCGCGCTGTATCCATCTAATATTACTATCTTCATATTTCCTATATTTTTTTTATTCGTTTAATTCATATCATTTGTGGTTTTCTTTGTCTCCGTCACATTCCGCCATGAAGGTCGGGATCGGCTTCCTGTTGGAAGCGCTCGCCCCAACATTGCACCATTCGCTGATACAGCTTCTCCTCCGACGGGGTGTGCTGCGCCTGCCACAGCCGTTCGTGCTGCAACGTATCGGGCATGAACTGCTGACGGACGAAGTTGCCCGGATAGTCGTGAGCATACTTATAGCCATCGCTGTAGCCCAGGTCTTTCATGAGCTTCGTCGGCGCATTGCGCAGATGGAGCGGCACGGGCTGGTTGCCCGTCTTCTTGACCAGGTCAAGCGCACGGCCGATGCCCATATAGGCCGAGTTGCTCTTCGGACTGCAAGCCAGATAGACGGCACACTCTGCCAGGGGAATGCGCCCCTCGGGCCATCCTATCTTCATCACCGCATCGAAGGTGGCATTGGCCAACAGCAGCGCGTTGGGATTGGCAAGTCCGATGTCTTCCGACGCGCTGATGACCATCCGTCGGGCGATGAACTGTGGATCTTCCCCACCCTCTATCATCCGTGCCATCCAGTAGAGGGCTGCATCGGGATCGCTGCCACGGATGCTCTTGATGAAAGCCGAGATGATGTCGTAGTGCATCTCGCCGTCCTTGTCGTAGGCTAACGGGTTCTGCTGCAGACGGTTGACCACCAGCTCGTCGCTGACGACAATCTCCTCGTCGTCATTCTGCGCCTCGACTACAAGTTCGAGGATGTTTAGCAACTTGCGTGCATCGCCACCGCTATAGCGTAGCATGGCACCGGTTTCCTTCAGGACGATTTTCCGTTTCTGCAGCTCTACATCGGTCTTGATGGCTCTGTCCAGCAGCTGCAGCAGGTCGTCCTTCTCCAATGGCTTCAGCACATAGAGCTGACAGCGCGAGAGCAAAGGGCGTATCACCTCGAACGAAGGATTCTCTGTCGTTGCTCCGATGAGCGTGACGATGCCTTTCTCAACGGCACCGAGGAGCGAGTCTTGCTGCGACTTGCTGAAACGATGAATCTCGTCGATGAAGAGGATGGGACTGGCCTGCCGGAAGAAGCCTCCCTTTTGTGCCCGCTCGATAACGTCGCGCACGTCCTTGACACCACTTGTCACGGCGCTGAGGGTATAGAAAGGAGTCTCCAGCCGGTGAGCGATAATCTGTGCCAACGTCGTCTTGCCCACCCCGGGCGGTCCCCATAGGATGAACGACGAGATGCGTCCTGCATCAATCATCTTGCGCAAGACAGCTCCCTCGCCTACCAGATGTCGCTGTCCGATATACTCGTCGAGCGTCTTGGGGCGCATTCTCTCTGCTAACGGCTGTGACATATTCGTTCTGTTGCGTTTACGTTCAAGTCTTTCGGCCACAAAAGTAAGCAATTATTCTGAGACGAGCGAACCTTTAGCGAAGATTAACATCAGTAGACCACATCCTCGAGGAAGAGGGCATGGGCAGGCATACTCTCGCCAGCCTGGCATCGGTTTTTCTGCGCGATGACTCCGCTAAAGCCTTCTACCGTGAGACGTCCCCGCCCCACATCGATAAGTGTACCGACGACGGCGCGCACCATATTCCGTAGGAAACGGTTGGCCGTGATGCGGAAGTGCCACTCGTAGGGTGAGGTCTGTATCCACCGTGCCTCCGTGACGTGACAGAGTGTGGTCTTCACGTCGGTATGGCTCTTGCAGAAAGCAGCAAAGTCGTCGTGCTCGAGCAAGAGCGCTGCGGCCTCGTTCATTTTCTCGAAGTCGAGCTGGTAGTGCATCTCGCAGGCATAATGGCGGACGAATGGTTCCTTACGCGTATATATATAATAATGGTACGTACGCGCGCGAGCACCGAAGCGCGCATGCATATCGTCGGCGACGTGTTCCACCTTCTCTACGGCGATGTCGCGGGGCAGGATACGGTTCAGCCGATAGGCTGTCTGCTGGCAGTCGAGCTGCAGCTCTGTGTCGAAGTGGGCAGCCATTCTTCGCGCATGTACCCCTGCATCAGTGCGACCGGCCCCGACCACCTCCACCGTCTCGCGCAGTTGGAGGGAGAGTGCCCGCTGCAATTCTGCCTGTACCGAATTGCCGCTGGGCTGAACCTGCCATCCGTGGTAGCGTGTGCCATCGTAGGCAAACCATACGAAATATCTGTTCATAGCTATTGAGTATATCCAGTGCAAAAGTAGTAAAAAATAGTGATAAAAACAACTCGGAGGGCATAAAATGCAAGTTTTTTGAAAAAAGTTGGGAAAATATTTGGTCGGTTCGAAAAAAGTTCTTACCTTTGCACCCGCTTAAGAAAGGAAGCAACAACCGAAAGGTGCCTTAGCTCAGTTGGTAGAGCAACGGACTGAAAATCCGTGTGTCCCCGGTTCGATTCC
>CAMORS010000044.1 GCA_946624005.1 uncultured Prevotella sp.
CTCACTTATCCGTACCTTTGCAGGCAGTGAACGCCTTGGAAGGAGTCGCCGAGATAGTCTTGCAGCCCTCAATAGGCAAGCCAATAAGAGATGAATTGGATTACATTGATTGTTGCAGGAATGTGTGAAGTGGGCTTCACATACAGTCTTGGGAGAGCAAAAGGGGCGACAGGCTCCGAATGGTGGATGTGGATAGCAGCGTTTGCCTTGCTCTATGTGCTGAGTGCCGTTTTCCTTGCCAAAGCCACGCAGACGATACCTTTAGGTACGGCCTATCCCGTGTGGACCGGCATCGGAGCCGTTGGCGCTGTGATTGTGGGCATCTTCGTGTTCCACGAACCGGCATCGTTCTGGAGGTTGTTCTTCCTGACAACACTCATCGCATCGATCATCGGACTGAAAGCCTTGTCGTAGGATGGCTGCTGAAGGCGAAATGTCAAGATAATTGTGCGATCGTTGGTGTTTTTTATCCCCTCAACACAATAAATCGGCGATTCTCGCGTTATATATAAAGATGAAGAAAAACAGACTGACACTTCTCGGCACCATCGCCACGCTCATCCTGACGATGTTTGCCTGTACCGACGACGATTCGTTCACCACGTCGCCCGGACATCTCCTTACATTCTCTGAAGATACCATCCGTATGGACACGGTGTTCTCGCGTGTGCCGACAGCTGCAAAGTCGTTCTGGGTGTTCAACCGCTCGGGCGACGGTGTGCGATGTTCGCAGGTGAAGCTCGAAAAAGGCAACCAGACGGGCTTCCGCGTCAATGTCGACGGCACCTATCTGAGCAGTACGATGGGCTACCAGACGCAGAATATCGAGATACGCAACAAAGACAGCATCCGTGTGTTTGTAGAACTGACATCGCCCGAAAATGGCCTCGAAGGGCCGCAACTCATGGAAGACAATATCGTCTTCGTCCATGAGAGTGGCGATGTGCAGCGTGTCAACCTCTCTGCCTACACCTGGGATGCCGAACTGCTGCGTAATGTCGTCATCACGGGCGACTCTACCATCCGTGGCGACAAGCCCACCGTCGTGTATGGCGGCATCCGCGTAGACAGCGCTGCTACATTGCACATCCCGGCAGGCAAGACGCTCTATTTCCACAGCGGAGCGGGCATCGATGTCTATGGCAAGTTGCTCGTGGAAGGCACGGCAGAGCAGAATGTCGTGCTGCGTGGCGACCGCTTGGACCACATGTTCGACTATCTGCCCTACGACCTCGTCAGCGGACAATGGAACGGCATCCACTTCTATGAGAGCAGCTACGACAACAACATCGCCTTTGCCGACATTCACAGCACGTTCAATGGCATCGTCTGCGACTCGTCGGACATCAGTCGTACGAAGCTCGAACTGTGGAATAGCATCGTCCACAACTGCCAAGGGACAGCCCTTTCGGTGCAAAACGCCACCGTCAACGTCTACAACTCGCAGCTCACCAACACCTATGGACCTTGTGCCGACCTCAACGGAGGCAACATGGTGCTGCAGCATTGCACGCTGGCACAGTTCTATCCCTTCGATGCCATGCGCGGACCGGCCTTGCAGTTCTGCAACGCCGAAGGCCGACCCATGCAGCTGGCATGTGTCAACACGCTCGTCACTGGCTATGCCGACGACGTCGTCATGGGGTCGCAGAACGATTCCACACAGGTGTTCGACTATCGCTTCATCAACTGCATCCTGCGCACGCCAAAGGTGGAGAGTGCCGACTCCGTCAGGTTTGAAAATGTCATCTGGGAGAATGTCGAAGATACCGTCGGAACGGGCGACAACCACTTCGTCTTGGTAGATATCGACACACAACACTACGATTTCCACCTCGACAGCCTCTCGACAGCCATCGGCAAGGCCAACGCCGAATATGCCCTGCCTGCCGACCGTGATGGAAAGCCACGAGGCGAAACGCCCGATATCGGCTGCTATCAATACGTAGCCCTTCCCGCCGACAACGACGTAGAATAATGTCAATTCGCTATTACTGCTCAACCGTAACCCTCACTCAATGAAAGAGATAAAGATAGAAACCAAGATGCAGCTCTGCCAGATGGACGAACTGTCGGCCGAGCAGCAGATGTTAGTGAACAAAGCTAAGGAAGCCACGGCCAACAGCTATTCGCCCTACTCGAAATTCCGTGTAGGTGCGGCACTCAAACTGGCCAATGGCGAAGTAGTGACGGGAGCCAATCAGGAGAATGCCTCCTATCCCGTAGGACTGTGTGGCGAACGGGTTGCCCTGTTTGCTGCACAAGCTCAGCAACCGGGACAACCCGTTAAGACAATAGCGATAGCAGCGCGCAACGAACGAGGCTTCACACAGGAGCCCGTGTCGCCCTGCGGCATGTGCCGGCAGGCTATCATGGAGGTGGAAGACCGATATAAGCAGCCTATCGAAATATTGCTCTATGGCGAAGAGGGCATCTTTGTCATCAGGAGCATCACCGATCTGCTACCCCTCTATTTTGTAGGCGATGCGTTGAAGTAGAGAGCCGCCTGGCTCGCTACTCTTTGTTGGCACGCTTGCGATCGTTGTGGTCGAGGATAATCTTACGCATACGCATCGACTTGGGAGTAACCTCGACATACTCGTCGGCCTTGATGTATTCGAGGCATTCCTCGAGCGACATAACCGTCTTCGGAACGATGCGAGCCTTGTCGTCGGTACCCGAAGCACGCACGTTGGTGAGTTGCTTGGCCTTACAGACGTTGATGACGAGGTCGTTGTCGTGCACATGTTCGCCGACGACTTGTCCAATGTACACCTCTTCGCCCGGATCGATGAAGAACTTACCGCGGTCTTGCAGCTTGTCGATAGCATAGGCATAGGCTGTGCCTGTCTCAAGGGCTATCATCGAACCGTTAATGCGTCGCTGAATGTCGCCCTTGAAGGGCTGGTATTCCTTGTAGCGGTGGGCCATAATGGCTTCGCCCTGACTGGCGGTGAGCACGTTGGTACGCAGTCCGATGATGCCTCGCGAGGGAATGTCGAACTCGATATTCACACGGTCGCCCTGAGTGTCCATCGATGTCATCTCGCCCTTGCGGCGCGTCACCATATCAATCATCTTTGATGCAAACTCCTCCGGAACGTTGATAGTCAGCTCTTCTACAGGCTCGCATTTCTGTCCGTCTATCTCTTTATAGATTACCTGCGGCTGACCCACCTGCAGCTCGTAGCCCTCGCGACGCATCGTCTCGATGAGCACAGAGAGGTGGAGCACACCACGTCCCGATACAATCCACTTGTCGGTAGAGTCCTCGAAGGGAGCCACGCGCAGGGCAAGGTTCTTCTCCAACTCCTTCATCAGTCGGTCGTTGATATGGCGCGAGGTGCAGTATTTGCCCTCTTTGCCGAAGAAGGGCGAGTCGTTGATGGTGAAGAGCATCGACATCGTCGGCTCGTCGATGGCGATGGGAGGTAGCGGCTCAGGGTTCTCAAGGTCGCAGATCGTGTCGCCAATCTCAAACTTCTCCAGTCCGATGACGGCACAGATGTCGCCCGAGTCGACGTGGTCAGTTTTGACGTGCGACATGCCCTGGAAGGTATGCAGTTCCTTAATCTTTGTCTTTTCCATCGTACCGTCGCGATGGGCGATGGTGATGTTCATGCCGCCCTGCAGTGTGCCGCGATGCACACGTCCCACGGCAATACGCCCCATATACGAGGAGTAGTCGAGGCTGGTGATGAGCATCTGCGGTGTTCCCTCGATCTGGCGGGGTGCAGGTATCACCTCGATAATCTTGTCAAGCAGGTAGGTGATATTGTCCGTTGGCTTGTTATAGTCTTCGCCCATCCAGCCGTTCTTGGCCGATCCGTAGACAACGGGGAAGTCCAGCTGATCCTCGGTGGCATTGAGGGCGAACATCAGGTCGAAGACCATCTCGTAAACCTCTTCCGGGCGACAGTTGGGCTTGTCCACCTTGTTCACCACAACGATGGGCTTCAGTCCTATCTGCAAGGCCTTCTGCAAGACAAAGCGTGTCTGCGGCATTGGACCCTCGAAGGCATCGACGAGCAACAGACAGCCGTCGGCCATGTTCAGCACACGCTCCACCTCACCGCCGAAGTCGCTGTGTCCCGGAGTGTCGATGATGTTGATTTTCACCCCTTTGTAGGTAATGGAGACATTCTTTGAGAGAATGGTGATGCCACGCTCACGTTCCAGGTCGTTGGCGTCGAGCACTTGCGAGCTGAGATTCTGTCCGTCGCGGAAGAGATGACCAGCGAGCATCATTTTGTCTACAAGGGTTGTCTTTCCATGATCCACATGGGCTATAATGGCGATGTTTCTAATATCCTGCATACCTTATTCTTTTTAAAACGGCTGCAAAGGTACGAAAAAATCGATTAAGCGAAGAAAGAATAAGTAAAAAACTTATTATTTTGAGTGTGAGATTTTTATTAATAAGCGAGCGAAATACAAAGGAAAAGGCAATTTTTCTTTTCTTTTTCAGCGCGAATGAATCTTTGGCGAATCCGAAGTAACATGACAAAGCAGATATTGCTAACGCTGTCCCAGTTGTTGGCGTAGCAGCCACTGCTTATTATATATTATATAATGTACGCGCGCGAGAGAAAACCTATAGCCGATATGCTCCCATCTGGTGCTTGTCATCAGCACTCGTAATTCGTGCAAAAATGCGCTTTTTGCGACTCAATACAAGGTTATCAAGGAATTTAACTTTTATTATAAATTGACAACTTGCTGTTTTTCAACGAGTTATAAAAAAGTTACAAAAACGGGCAAAAAAAAATCGAAAAAAAAGTAACGCCGTATTGAAAAAATGCTTACCTTTGCAGCGTTTTAATAAACAATGATTGTTTTACAGATTTAAAAAAGCAAAGAAAATGAAGAAATTAGTTTTTATGTTCGTAGCTATCGCAGCTATCTCTTTCGCATCGTGTGGTAACAAGGCTGAGCAGGCTCCCGTTGAGGCTGACACCGTAGCCGTTGATACCGTTGACACTGTTGCTGTTGATACTGTTGACACTGTTGCTGTTGACAGCGCTGCTGCTCAGGCTGAGTAATCAGTTGTTAAGAACAGAGAGAACAAGACCGCTGAGCCTCAGGCTCGGCGGTTTTTTTTGAAAAAAATGGCTGCAGGTTTTGTTATCTTCACGAATTGTAGTAAATTTGCAACCGAAAGAATATCGTACATATCAATATGCCACATACTAGAGAAGAAAAGTTGGAGGCTTTCGGGCGGCTGCTCGATGTGCTCGACAAGTTGAGGGTGGAATGCCCTTGGGACCGCAAGCAAACCAATGAGAGCCTGCGTCCGAATACCATAGAAGAAACCTTTGAGCTCTGCGATGCGCTCATCAAGAACGATACGCAGAACATCTGCAAAGAGTTGGGCGACGTCATCATGCACGTCATGTTCTACGCCCTCATAGGCCAAGAGAAAGGGCAGTTCGACATTGCTGACGTCTGCAACAAGGAGGCCGACAAGCTCATCTTCCGACATCCCCACGTCTATCCTCCTCAGCCGACAGAAGCAGAAGGAACGGAAGACTTCACCCAAGCCAAGACTTCCGATCAGGTGCTCAAGAACTGGGAACAGATCAAGCTGAAAGAGAAGGATGGCAACCGCAGCGTACTTGCCGGTGTGCCGGCCTCGTTGCCATCGCTTATCAAGGCCTATCGCATTCAGGATAAGGCACGCAACGTCGGCTTCGACTGGGAAGACAAGGGCGATGTATGGGAGAAGGTGCGTGAGGAACTCGACGAGCTGGAGGCTGAGTTGAAGCATGAGGATAAGGAAAAGTCAACCCGCGAGCTGGGCGACTTCCTCTTTGCCGTCATCAATGCCGCCCGTCTCTATCATCTTAACCCTGACAATGCACTGGAGCATACCAATCAGAAATTTATACGACGCTTCAACTACATAGAAGAACATTCCATCAAGCAAGGTAAACCGCTGACGGAGATGACCTTACAGGAGATGGACGAGCTATGGAACGAGGCAAAAAAACAAGAGAATAATGAAGAATAGAACGAGCAATCTTTTTCAGCTGTTGACCCTTTGCTGGGTTCTGGTGGTTGGTTACTGTTTGATGTTCACGGCCTGTAAGGATAAAACCCCGCAGGAACGGCTTGTGGCCGACACGATGATGATCGACACGACGGAAGTGGTCGACACGACACTCTACGGACGCTGCGGCGACGGCACGGCGATGCACACGCTGGAGCTCATCACCGATCAGGGCGACACCCTCTGCTTCGGCATCAACAACGACTCGGTGTCGTGTGTCAGGGGTGGACTGGCTACGGGCGACCGACTGGCCGTTCTGCCGGGCGATGTTCAAGACGGTGAGCGTCAGGCACGACTGGTGGTCAATCTGACCACGCTGCTGGGCAAGTGGACGGCACTCGACAAGAACTTCGAACTGCAGGAGGGTGGGGTAGTGGTCTCCAACGTTACGGAGCCGAAGCCCATCACCGAGTGGAGGATATGCAACGGCAGGTTGGTGCTCTCTGCCGATACGTTCGACATCTACGAGCTGGGTGCCGACAGCCTGTTCTTAGAGAACGACAACGGCATCTACACCTACAAGCGCATGCGATAGCGATGACTCCCTTCAGCGTTTATATCTTAGGTTGTGGGAGCGCCATGCCAACGATGCACCACAACCCCACGTCGCAGGTGGTATCGCTCAGGAACAAGCAGTTTATGGTGGATTGCGGTGAGGGAACGCAGCTGCAGCTGCGCAAGGCTCGCATCCACTTCATGAAGATTGAGGCCGTCTTTATCTCGCATCTCCACGGCGACCACTGCCTGGGGCTTATCGGCATGATGAGCACTTTTGGTATGCTGGGCCGTACCGCACCGCTTCATATCTATGCTCATGAGGACCTTGAGCCGCTGCTGAAGATGGAGCGGCAGCTGTTTTGCGACAAGTTGGAATATGATGTGGTGTTCCATCCCATCGATACAGAGCGCGAAACGGTTGTCTACGACGACAAGAGTGTCAGTATCAGCACGCTGCCCCTCGACCACCGTATTCCTTGCTGTGGCTTCCTCTTCAGAGAGAAGTCCACGTTGCCGCACATCCGTCGCGACATGATCGACTATCTGGAGATTCCTGTCAGTCAGATCAACAACATCAAGCTGGGAGCCGACTGGACATGCCCCGATGGCACTGTCGTACCCAACAGCGACCTCGTCGTTCCTGCAGAAAAGCCCCGTTCGTATGCCTATTGCTCCGATACGCGATACCTGCCCGAACTGGCACAGCGAGTCAGAGGGGTCGACCTGCTCTACCATGAGAGCACATACGACACCAACGAGCAGCGTAAAGCCGAGAAGTACTATCACAGCACTGCAGCACAGGCTGCACTCGTGGCCCGCGATGCCGCTGTAGGGCGTCTGCTTCTGGGCCACTATAGCTCCCGATACGACGACGAGAGCGTGTTGCTCGACGAGGCTCGAAACATCTTTCCTGAAGCCTACCTCACCCACGAAAACGACATCTTCAACCTTTGAAGGAACGAAAAAAGCAGGTAAAAACAATAAAAAGTGCAAAAATATTTTGTCGGTTGAACGAAAAACAGTATCTTTGCACAAACTATATATAGCTATATGAGTAGGAATATTGTTAAATTCACATTGGCATTGGCATTGACTGCCGCATGGCCTGTATGCTCGATGGCCGTTCCCGCTGTGGAGATTATCGACCAGGAGATACAGGTTGTCACTGTCGTTGCTGAAGATGATGGCACGCTCCGAGTTACCGGAGCCAACGGCCAGACGCTGCACGTCTACAACGTTGCCGGCGTCTTGGTGAAGAGTGTCAAGATCGACAGCGCCGACAAACGTCTGGAATTGAACCTTCCGAAGGGATGCTACATCATCAAGGTGGGCAAGACTGTGAGGAAGATATCTGTGAAATAGTCAGTGTCGATAAGCCTTGTTTAGAAAAATTTCATGCATGCTCTTCTTGGCAAGCATTCTTGTGGCTTGCCAGGAAGAGAAGGTGAACCCTAACAGCAACCTGACGTTAGACGTGTTTTCAACGTTGAAGACACCAGCCTATTTTGTCAATACAACTCATGTCGTCGAGCAGCTTGACGAGCTCGTCAGGCAAGATAAAGGGGCGTTACCTATCGACCGCTACGTCCGTTCCTACTATGGCAACCACAACCCCCTGCTTTGGATTGACTACCATGGAGCCGACCATCGGGCCGACTCACTTTTGGCGTGGATAGAAGGTGCTGAGCGAGAAGGCTTTTCGGGCAAGATGCTGCGCAGGAAGCAGATAGCCGACGACCTGCATCGGCTGCGGACACTGAACCTTGACGATGCCGATAACGACATCAACCATCTGACAGCCCGACTGGAATACAACCTGACACGCGCCTTCTTGCGCTACTGTTCGGTCGAGCAATACGGATTTCTGAGACCGGCCGATGTGTACAACCGCATCTGCGTGAAAGATTCCGACTCGGTCCGAGTCACTTATCAGCGTGTCTTCGATATTCCCGTGGAACAGCTCGGCGAAAGCTTCTTCCATCGCGCCCTGGACAAGATCAGCCACGACAGTGTTGCCGTCTTTCTGCGTGAAGTGCAGCCAAAGAGCCAGCTCTATGCCCTCTTGTGCGACCGTTTGGCAATCGACACCCTGACACGCGAACAACGCCTGCTGACGCTGTGCAACATGGAGCGCTGCCGCTGGCGCGAGAAAGAGAAGGCCGAGCGGTACAAGAAATATGTCGTGGTGAACATCCCCGCTTTCAAACTCTATGCCGTCGACGGCGACAGCACGCTCGAGATGCGCGTTGGCTGTGGCACGGTGAAGACGAAAACCCCCTTGCTCACGAGCAAGATCATGCGCATGGACATCAATCCGCAATGGATTCTTCCCAAGAGCATCGCCAAGGGCATCGTTCACAGCACGGGCTACATGCACCGCAACCACATGTTCGTAGCCGACCGCAAGTTAGGGCGCCTCGATGCTTCGCAGGCCTCTTATACAAAGATAATGAACGGCGAACAGCATATCGTGCAAGAGGGAGGGCCCGGCAACTCGCTCGGGAGAATTATCTTCCGCTTCGAAAACAATTTCTCCGTTTTCCTCCACGACACCAACTCACCAGGTTTCTTCACTCGCGACAGTCGCGCCGTCAGCCATGGATGCGTACGCATACAGCGTCCCTTCGACTTTGCCGTCTTTTTGCTTGCCGACAAGGATGCCGACCTCGTTGAGCGCCTGCGTTATTCGATGACGGCCAACATCAACGGTCGTGGCGAAGAAGGCTCGAAGGATTCCGTCGACCGCAGTCGCCTGGTCCATCAGCTGAAAGTGGAACCCGAGGTGCCCCTGTTCATCACTTACTACACCCTCTATCCCGATGCCGACGGCACGCTACGTCAATATCCTGATGTCTATGGCTACGACAAAGCCATCATCCGACAGCTCACACCTTACATATAATACGTGCGCGACATGAGCATCCCCACAGACGATAGCCAGATGATGAAGAGCCTCGCCGATCCTGAACAGGCGCGGAAGGCTTTCGAGCAGGTAGTAAGCCGCTACAGCGAGCCGCTCTACTGGAAGATTCGACATATCGTCGTCGACCACGACGATGCCAACGACGTGTTGCAGAACACCTTCCTCAAGGCATGGCGCAGCCTCGGCGACTTCCGACAGGAGTCGAAGCTCTCTACCTGGCTCTATCGCATCGCCATCAACGAGTCGCTCGACTTCGTGCGACGAGAGCAGAAGATGCGCAACATGGATGGCGACGTGGCACTGGCTTCCCGGTTGGTGGCCGACAACTACTTCGACGGCGACCAGACGCAGGCACTTCTTCAAGAGGCCGTCGCCACCCTGCCCGACGTGCAGCGTACGGTGTTCAACCTGAAGTATTTCGACGAGATGAAATATAGCGAGATGAGCAAGCTCATGGGCGTCACAGAGGGTGCCCTGAAAGCTTCCTACCACATTGCCGTGAAGAAGATAACGGCCTACGTACAGCGGCATGAGTAAAATTATGCTCTTTTCTGCTCATTTCTTTTAAACCATTCACTTCTTGCTACGTCATTAAAATAAAAAGAGTTAAAGACATGACAGAAGAACAAGCGTTGTTGCAGCGCTTCGGAAGGCAGAATCACTTCACCGTTCCTGAAGGCTATTTCGAGGGATTCACCTCTCGGATGATGAATCTGTTGGACGAAGAGCAGGCCCGTCAGGCCGTCAGCACTGACGAGAAGCCACGTGCCAAGGTGCGCAGCATGACATGGCGCCGATATGCCATTGCTGCCAGCATTGCCGCCGTCATCATCGGCGGAGCTGTTTGGCTCGTGCAGCCAAGTCCGAACGTTGCCGCACAGCATTTTGCCAGCACACCTGCCGTTGCTGCCAGCAGCGCGACCGTCGACCACAACATCGACCAGATGGCCGACTATGCGATGCTCGATAACCAAGATATCTACACCTATCTCGCCGACTACTGATTCTCCATAACACATACATACCAACAACCTCATGCGCAGATATCTTTTCATCATACTTATCGCTTTCGGTATCTCTGTCACGGCACAGGGACAGCAAAAGTTTGACCCTGAACGCTATCAGGCCGACCTTGAGCAATTCATCACCAGCGAGGCCTGCCTGACACCGCAAGAGTCGGCACGATTCTTTCCCGTCTATCGCGAGATGATGAAAAAACAGCACAGCCTCTACGACGAGCTTCGTAAGTATCGCCATTTCAAACCCGCCAGCGAGAGCGGTTGCCGTGATGCCATCCTACTGAAAGACCAGTTGGACATCCAGGTGAAGGAGCTGCAGCAGCAATACCATCAGAAGTTTTTGCGCATCATCTCCGCTTCGAAGCTCTACGATGTCATCAAGGCGGAAGACAAGTTCCACCGCCAGTCGTTCAAGCGCATGTCGGAACACAAAAAGACAAGAAGGTGATAGTGCCTGCGTGTGTACAGTGTGAATTTCTGTTAGGATGGATATCCAGCCCATAGCCCATTTCCGTTCGCCCTTTGATACGAAGTTCGGCATCCCTCGTCAGAGTGGTGTCGTTGATAGGCTTGCCGGACAGATTGTCTTCGAGCCCGAATACCGCGACGCTATAGCCCTTCGCGGCATCGAAGCCTACGACTATCTGTGGCTCATTTGGGAGTTCTCAGCCAACAGTCATGAGAGCGGAAGCCTTACGGTGCGACCGCCGCGTCTTGGGGGCAACCGCAGGATGGGTGTCTTTGCCACTCGTTCGCCCTTCCGTCCCAACCGTTTGGGGTTGTCGTCGGTCAAGCTTAGCCAGGTGGAATGGTCGACGGCTGAAGGTCCTGTGCTGCACGTCTTGGGGGCCGACCTGATGAACGGAACACCCATCTACGACATCAAGCCCTACGTAGCCTATACCGACAGCCATGAGGGAGCACGGAGCGGCTTTGTCGACGACCACCAGTGGCAGCCTCTGCGCGTTGTCGTGCCCGACAGTCTTTCGGCACGTATTCCTGCCGACCTGATGCTCTCGCTCGTTGCGGCCCTTGAGCAAGATCCGCGTCCGCAGTATCACGACAACCCCGACAAGGTGTACGGTATGTCGTTTGCAGGTCGCAACGTGCGTTTCCGCGTTGCCGACGGCGTGCTCACTGTCTTAGATTGAGCACCCCTCCCACAATTTTTTTCTAAAGGTTGATCAAGCTATACCTTGTTAATTCTTGAGATTGTTAAATGGGATTGTAGGAGACATTTTGAAGTGTTTACCAAACTCCACAATGCACGTATTGATGTATCTAAACATATTAATGTGAATATGTTATTCCGCTTGCAAAGATAACACTTTTATTTGGAACAGCAAAACGATTGGTGTCTTTTTTCATATAGCAAACTACCCAGTCGTGTCGGCACGACTGGGTAGTTGCTTTATGCTATCCGAATTGGAAGTATCGCTTGGCGTTGTTGTAGCTGATGTCCTCGACCATGCGGTAGAGCGAGGGGAGGTCGTTGGGCAGCAGTCCGTTCTCTACGTCGTTGCCGAGGAGGTTGCACAGCAGGCGGCGGAAATACTCGTGGCGCGGGTAGGAGAGGAACGAGCGGCTGTCGGTGAGCATGCCGACGAAGCGGCTCAGCAGACCGAGCACGGACAGAGCGTTCATCTGTCGCTCCATGCCGTCGAGCTGGTCGTTGAACCACCAGCCGCTGCCAAACTGTATCTTTCCGGGACAAGAGCCGTCCTGGAAGTTGCCGAGCATGGTGGCGATTACCTCGTTGGCGCACGGATTGAGCGTATATAATATAGTACGCGTGAGGCGACCCTCGCGGTTGAGCTCGTCGAGGAAGTGGCTCATTGCCTTGGCGGTGGTGAACTCGCCGATGGAGTCGAAGCCCGTGTCGGCACCGAGGCGCTGATACATGAGCGAGTTGTTGTCGCGGATGGCTCCATAGTGATACTGCTGAGCCCAACCGCTGGCATGGTCCATCTCGGCGCAGAGGCGCAGGAAGCAATGCTTGTATTGACGAATCTCCATCGTCGTGAGCTCCTTGCCGCTCATAGCCTTGGCGAATATCTGATTGATCTCGGCATCGGTGTAGGGCTCGTCGTAGAACTCCTCGATGCCGTGGTCGCTCAGACGGCTGCCCATTTCGTGGAAGAAGTCGTGTCGACGCTGCAAGGCATCCATCATGTCGGCAAAGGTGGTGATGCTGACACCTGCCACCTCGCCCAGCTGGTTGATGTAGGCAGCATATTCGGGCTTCTCGATGTTCATCGCCTTGTCGGGACGCCATGCGGGCAGCATCTTTATCTCGAAGCCACTCTCGCGCGTCTGTTTGTGGTAGCGTAGGTCGTCTACGGGGTCGTCGGTGGTGCAGACGGTCTCCACGTTGTAGCGACGCATGAATCCGCGAGCCGTATATTCCGGCTGCTGCAGCTTCTCGTTGCACTCGTCGAAGATCTCGCGTGCCGTTGCGGGCGAGAGCAGTTTGTCGATGCCGAAGGCCGTCTTCAGCTCGAGGTGTGTCCAGTGGTAGAGCGGGTTGCGGAAGGTGTAAGGCACCGTCTCGGCCCATTTCTCGAACTTCTCCCAGTCGCTGGTGTCCTTACCGGTGCAGAAGCGCTCGTCGATGCCGTTGGTACGCATGGCGCGCCATTTGTAGTGGTCGCCGCCGAGCCACAGCTCCGTGATCGACTTGAACCGATGGTCGTTGGCCACCATCTCGGGTATGAGGTGGCAGTGGTAGTCGATGATGGGCATCTTGGCCGCATGGTTATGATACAGGTCCTGTGCCGTTGCTGTCTGCAGCAGGAAGTTGTCGTCCATAAATTTCTTCATAGTGTCTGAATATTGAATGATAGAATCCTAATTGATGTTAATTGAAGTTTGATTTGTTGCAAATGTAGTGTATTTTTTTGGAGGTGCGAAGAAATTAAGCTAATTTTGCACTGAGAATTCACGCAAACGATAGCGTTGACGAGTTGATGAATTGACAATTATTGATTATACCATGGACAGAAAAGAAAAAGTGCTGTTAATCTATACGGGTGGCACCATCGGTATGGGGCGCAATCCAGAGACGGGAGCCTTAGAGCCCTTCGACTTCAACCATCTCACGGCGCAGATGCCTGAGTTTGCCGCTGTGCAGACAGACATCGACGTCTATCAGTTCGACCCGCCCATCGACTCGTCGGATATGACGCCTGACAAGTGGATAGAGATTGTTCACGTCATAGCCGATCGCTACGACCACTACGATGGCTTCGTTATCCTGCACGGCACCGACACGATGGCCTTCACGGCATCGGCCCTGTCGTTCCTCCTGGAGAACCTGACCAAGCCCGTCATCCTCACCGGATCGCAGCTACCCATCGGACAGCTCCGCACCGACGGCAAGGAGAACATCGTGACGAGCATCGAGATAGCTGCTGCCCATCATGCCGACGGTACGCCCATCGTTCCGGAGGTGTGTATCTACTTCAGTGGCCGACTGTTACGTGGCAATCGTGCAACAAAGATTGATGCCGACGGCTTCAATGCTTTCGATTCGTTCAACTATCACCACCTGGCCGATGCGGGCATCTCTATCAACTACCACGAGGCATATATCCGCAAGCCCGACTACTCGCGACCGATGATACCCCACTACGACCTCGACCCGAGCGTCGTCGTCTTCACCCTCTTTCCCGGATTGGAAGGCGACCTCGTGGCCGACATGCTGAAGCCCGAGCGGCTGCGCTCCATCGTGATGCGCTCCTATGGCAGCGGCAATGCTCCGCAGCGTCCGTGGCTCATCAACCTGCTCAAGGATGCGCAAGAGCGGGGCATCAACGTGGTGAACATCAGCCAGTGTGCCGAAGGAATGGTCGAGATGGCTCGCTACGATACGGGCTACCAGCTGAAGAACATCGGCGTGACGAGTGGCTACGACAGCACCGTAGAGTGTGCCTTGGCGAAGCTGATGTACCTGCAGGGACTGTATAAAGACAACAAGATGGTGCGCCACTCGATGAACTGCAACCTGCGCGGCGAGATAACTATCTGAGATTTGGCCTTTTAGTGGATTAGTTTGTGCGGTAGTATATGTACAAAAAAAATCGGATGTCATCACGACGCCCGATTCTCAAAAAACAAACTACTTAAAAACTAATCTACTAAAACAAATCAAAAAATATTTAATGTCGAGTCGAAATGCCGACAAGTTTCTTCTTAATGGGCTGCAAAGGTACGCATTTTGCCGCAAACTACAAAACAACAGCCCTCTTTCTTAACATTTATTATCCTTAAAGCATGCGCAATTTTGCTGCCATTGATTTCGAAACGGCCAACAACGAGCGTACAAGCGTCTGCTCGGTGGGTATCGTCGTAGTAAGAAACGGCCTGCTGGCCGACACTTTCTATTCGCTCATACAACCCGAACCCAACTATTACACCTATTGGTGCACCAGAGTGCATGGGCTGACCTGTGCCGACACCGACGATGCCCCTGTCTTCCCGAAGGTGTGGGCTCAGGTGGAGCCGCTGATAGAGGGTCTGCCCTTGGTGGCACACAACAAGGCTTTCGACGAGAACTGCCTGAAAGCTGTCTTCCGGTGCTATCAGATGGATTATCCCGACTACGACTTCTATTGCACCTGTATCGCTTCCCGCCGACGCATGCCCCAACTGCCCAACCACAAGCTCGACACCGTTGCTGCCGCCCTTGGCTATCCTCTCAAGAACCACCATCATGCCTTAGCCGATGCCGAAGCCTGTGCGTGGATAGCGCTGCATCTGTTGTAGGGTGGGGCGTTCAGACGATGGCTGTCTGCGACATGTCGTGGATGCCGATGCCTATCTCGAAGTGGTATTTCACGATGCCGAGGTCGATCTTCTCATAGAATCCGCGCTGTGCTGTGGCCGTGACGGTATGGTCGTCGTTATACCTGAAGTAGAACTTCTGCTGGTTGACGGCTGTCGGTGCCGTCAGTGCACATTCCACACCGCGACGGAACCAGTCGGGAGTCAGCTGGCTGATATTGGAAACCTGTCCTGGCGACTTCACTTTGTGGGGCATCCCCTGCGTCTGTCCGTAGCCTAACGCGATGGCGGCGCGATATTTCTCACCTGCACCGACGCTCACCCGCTTGCCGTTGCGACGGTAGGTGAGGGCTGCCCAGCAGGTGTTCAGCCCCATGCGCTGAGCTTCCAGCACGAGGCGTTCGCCATAGTAGCCTAAGCGTTCGTCCAGGTCGTCACTCTGCTTGCCCACCAAGGCGAAGTAGTTGCGCACCCCGCTGAACTTCCCGTAGTTGATGAACCAGCTGCCGAAGGCTTTCTTGTCGTCGGTCACCAGCTGGATGTGTAGGTCGCCCTCGCGGTTGCATTGCTCAACCAGCTCGAGCAGCTGTAGGATCTTCTCCTGCTCTATGGGGCGTGCGTCGTAGCGTCTGACGCTGTGGCGCTGTCTTGCAGCTTCGAGTAGTGTCATCATTTCTCGTTTTATTATTCAATTACGTTGCAAATATAGCAAATTTATCGTTAAGTTGGTATGAAAGAGGCAGAAAAGTTGCATATTTTTTAAAAAATACTTACCTTTGGCGACAAAAAAGAGTTATGAATGTGATAGAAATCAGTTCGCTGGCGCATCCCGGAGTGGATGTGTTCAGTACGCTCACCGAGGCTCAGCTGCGCAACCGTCTGGAGCCCGACAAGGGCATCTTCATCGCTGAGAGCCCTAAGGTGATCCGCGTGGCCCTCGATGCCGGCTACGAGCCGCTGGCCCTTCTCTGTGAGGAGCGGCATATCGTCGGCGATGCGCGCGACATCGTTGAGCGTTGTCCCGACATACCTATCTATACAGGTACGCGCGAGCTGCTCAGCCAGCTGACAGGCTACACGCTGACGCGCGGTGTGCTCTGTGCCATGCGGCGAAAGCCAATGCCGTCGGTTGAGACTGTCTGCGAAGGAGCGCGTCGCGTGGTGGTCATCGACGGTGTGGTAGACACAACTAACATCGGAGCCATCTTCCGCTCTGCAGCGGCACTCGGTATCGACGCCGTGCTGCTCACCACCAACTCGTGCGACCCGTTGAACCGTCGCGCCGTCCGCGTTTCGATGGGGTCGGTGTTTCTCGTTCCGTGGACGTGGATCGGCAGCGAGGCCGACGACTATCAGCAACAGTTGCGCGCGTTGGGATTCCGCACGGCAGCAATGGCGCTGAGCGACAACTCCGTGCCCATCGACCATCCACAGCTCGGCGCCGAACGACGGCTGGCCATCATCATGGGGACAGAGGGCGACGGGCTGCCACAGCACGTCATCGAAAGGGCCGACTATGTGGTGCGCATCCCGATGTCGCATCAGGTCGACTCGCTCAACGTTGCCGCAGCCTCAGCGGTGGCCTTCTGGCAGTTGCGGGCATAAAAGAATAACAGCGCTGTTTCACAACAACGCTGCACTCCAGTTTCTAACTAACTTATTATCAACTATTCATTAGGGAATAAACTTTGATCATGAAAAAGAGAATCTTTACCCTTAAATCGCTGCAAAGTTACGCAATATTCTGTCTTATAGTACGTTTTTTTGAAGAAAAATGTAATTTTTCTACGTAAACGTTTGCGTTTTTCGTTTTTTATTCGTATATTTGCGGCCAACAAATCAAACTCAACGATATGAAACCGCGTAGAACATCATTGAAAGATCTTGCCGAACGATTAGGTGTCAGTATCGCTACCGTATCGAGAGCCTTGCGCAATTCGCACGAGGTGGGCGACGAAATGAAGCGGCGTGTCCAGGAGTTAGCTAAGGAGCTGAACTACCGCCCCAACCCCTTTGCGCGCAGCTTGCGGCAGGAAGCACCGAGGGTTATTGGCGTGGTGCTGCCCAATCTGGTCACCCACTACTACGCTGGAGTGCTCAACGGCATCGAGGAGAGGGCCCGGAAGGACGGCTACTCCGTCATCAGCAGCAACTCGCACGAGAGCTACGAGAAGGAAGAGGCAGCCATCGACAACTTCGTCGACCTGCATGTAGCAGGCATCATCGCATGCTTGGCGCAAGAAACGACCAACTACGAGCATTTCAAGAGCATCCATCAGATGGGCATCCCGCTGGTGTTCTTCGCACGCACCTGTCTGCCCGAGCTGTTCTCCAGCGTCACGGGCAACGGAGATATCGCCACGCAGGAGGCCACCGAGCATCTCATCGCTCAGGGGTGCCGTCGCATCGCCTTCGTGGGAGGGCCTAACCACCTCGACATGGTGCGTCGTCGGAAACACGGCTATTTGGAGGCGCTTCGCGAACACCGCATCCCCATCGACCGCGAGATCGTGTCGTGCGGACCCATCGACGATAAGCTGATGTCGCAAGCCACAGAGCGTCTGCTGCAGCTGCCCGACCGTCCGGATGCCATCATCGGCTTCAACGACATCGCCACATACGCAGCCTATTCCACCATCAAGCGCATGGGACTGCGCATCCCCGACGATGTGGCGCTCATTGGCTTCACCGATTCGCCGGCATGCGAGTATGTCACGCCTACCATCTCCAGCATCGAAGACAAGGCAAACCTTCAGGGACAGAAGGCGTGCGAGATGCTCCTCAAGCATATCGGCGGCGAAACGAAGGTGCGCAAGGAGGTGGTACCGATGGTGATAAAAATACGCGAGAGCAGCGAGAGGAGAATTAAATAATTAGAGAATTAAAGAATTAGATAATTATAGGAAAAGGATAAAAGAGATATGGAAAGAAGGAAAATGTTTTGGGCTGTTGTCGTGACAGCCGTCATGAGCATCGGCATGCTGAGCTCGTGCGCCACGAAGGAGCGTGCCATCAACCGGCTGGAGAAGTTCTCTTACGAACTGCGCGACCACAGTGCCTATTATACCGTCGACGAGTGGAAGCAGGCAGCCGAGACGTTTGTCGACATCCGCAAGGACATCAGCAAGCACGAGATGGATTACACCTCCGAGCAGAAGAAGAAGATCGGTGTGCTCGAGGGCAAGTGTGCTGGCTATATGGCGAAGGGTGCTAAAGAGGGAATCTTCGACAAGATAAAAGGTATCGGCAACGAGATAGAGGGTATCCTGCAGGGTATCCTGAATGCCGTCACCGACTACGTTGATTAGTTTTTTACCCCCCCCCAAAAAAAAAAGAGATTAGTGGTAGGAAGTCCCCGCTTCCTATGCTTGTGTGCAAATGTAGGAGGTCACGCTTCCTAGTGTGACACCTGCTACGTATTTGCCACCTATTTGCTAATGTAGGAGGTCACGCTTCCCAGCGTGACACCTGCCATGCTATCTGCCACTTTGCTAATGTAGGAGGTCACGCTTCCCAGCGTGACACCTGCTACGTATTTGCTACGTATGTGCTGTTGCGACGCTGGGAAGCGTCGCCTCCTACGCTGCCACCTATGCGCTAATATATGATGTCCCGCATTTGCTAATGTAGGAGGTCACGCTTCCTAGCGTGACATCTGCCACGTACTCTGCCACTTTGCTAATGTAGGAGGTCACGCTTCCTAGCGTGACACCTGGCACGTAGTTGCTACATATGCGCTGTTGCGACGCTGGGAAGCGTCGCCTCCTACACTGCTACGTATGTGCTGTTGCGACGCTGGGAAAGGCCACGGGTAGGCGAGCGCAGCTCGGGCGCTCGGCCCTTGGGACGCTTTGCTTGCAAAGAATGGCGTCGCCTCCTACGCTGCTCTACTTTATAAAGTGCCTCCCAAGGTGTAGCTATCAGGAGGAAGGTAACGGGGATTCTGATTGATGTAGTTGACATACGCCTCAAAGTTGTTACCATCACGCACCAGACGGTCGAAGAAGTTTCTCTGCCAGACCTGGCCTTTTCTTCCCAAAGCCTGATTGATGGCATTCGCCGTATACTGTTTCACGCTTCCGATGAACCTCGTAGATACCTCTTCGCCAATGGGCGATAGAAGTAGGTGTACGTGATTGGGCATGATGACAAAGCGATAAAGATAGTATCGTCTGCCGTGATAAAGCAACAACGTGTTGGCAACGATCTGCCTGATGTCCTCACGTTGCAGGATACACTCACCAAAACCTTGATCCAGCCATCTGTCTATCTTCCTCCGTATGGTATAATCGTATTCATCCTTTGTCTTCTGATCCCATGGTTGTGGATGAGCAGCAAGCCATTGCTCTTTGAAGGCAGTGAGTTCTGCGAGTTTTTCTTGTGGAAGAGAGTCTGCCAGTCTGAAGGTGATAAATTGTATTTTGTTGTTTTGGTGCCAATGGGGGAGCTTTGCTCCTGTGATACTGATGTGCTGATGTTGATCAACAAACTGTAAGGAGCTGTCGTCCATGCTGTCGGCTCCGATTTCATTCTCCATGGTTTTTTGATATTTACTTTTGTTATAGTTGTTCTTACTCTCTGAAGGAGGGCACGCATTTGTAAATGTAGGAGGTCACGCTTCCCAGCGTGACACCTGGCACGTAGTTGCTACATATGCGCTGTTGCGACGCTGGGAAAGGCCACGGGTAGGCGAGCGCAGCTCGGGAATGGCGTCGCCTCCTACACTGCTACCTATGCGCTGTTGCGACGCTGGGAAGCGTCGCC
>CAMORS010000045.1 GCA_946624005.1 uncultured Prevotella sp.
CACTTATGCGCTGTTGCGACGCTGGGAAGCGTCGCCTCCTACGTTGCCACTTATGCGCTGTTGCGACGCTGGGAAGCGTCGCCTCCTACAAATGCTACTGATGCGCTGTTGCGGGCGAAAATGCTGTTCCGCCCCTACGATGGTGCTAATGTAGGAGGTCACGCTTCCCAGCGTGACACCTGCCACGAACTTGCCACCTATGCACTGTTGCGACGCTGGGAAGCGTCGCCTCCTACAAATGCTACTGATGTGCTGTTGCGGGCGGAAGTGCTGTTACGCCCCTACATGGTGCTAATGTAGGAACTCATGCTTCGCCTTCTTCGTCAACATAGGAATGATGCACAGCTTCGTACAGCAATTCCAGTGGCTGTCGGAATAGTTGCTCAAACGATTGCGTGGATTATAGTGCTAAAAAAGCGGTTTGTTTGCAATAATATTCGTAATTTTGCAAAAAATAATCCTACTGACAAACGAACAATGAAAACAATTCGCTTATTTACGCTGTGCCTTTTGGCCTGTGCATTGCAGGCCATGGCCGACAACAAACCGACGGTCGTCGTCGCTGGCGAACCCGTCGAAGGCAGCCTCGTCAGGATAACCTTCGAGGCAGACAATGCCATCCTGGAGTTTAGCGATGCCGATGCCATTGAGACCGACATGGCCGATGTCGACATCAGCTTCGTCTACGAACCTGCCCCCATCCCTACTGGTTTGACAAATGAAGAATTAAGAACGAAGAATGAGGAATGGCAAGGTGCCCTCTACGACCTGCAGGGACGACTGGTATGTCGAGGGTACGAGGGTACGAAGGTACGGGGGTACGAGATTAGTAATAAAGTGCATGACAGTAATCTCGCACCTTCGCACCCACGCACCTCCGCACCCTCGATACGCAAGGGCATCTACATTCAGAACGGACGTAAAATCATTATCAAATAGGGAGGCACGGATATGAAGAAGATAGCATTGGCATGTATCTTGATGATGGCCTGCATCGCATTGCAGGCCCAAACGAAGTGGGACTTCACCACAACGAGCGAGAGCGACGTGGCTCACCTCGCTGCCGACACCGAAAACTGGAGCTATACGGCCGATAAAAACCGATACGAGAGTAAGAAAGCCATCTCGGGAGCCATCATGGCGGATGGCGTTGAGCTGGACCTGACCA
The DNA here is from genome assembly GCA_946624005.1 of uncultured Prevotella sp. Classification (GTDB taxonomy): domain Bacteria; phylum Bacteroidota; class Bacteroidia; order Bacteroidales; family Bacteroidaceae; genus Prevotella. The sequence continues at coordinate 1,169 of CAMORS010000045.1, forward strand.
AGGGACTGACCATCTCGGGAGCCGACGCGAAGAAAATCAGGATTGACGTCAACAAGCGTCTGCAGCTGGCTGGCCGAAATATCTCGGTCAACATCCCCGGACTGAAGAAAGGGCAGGTGGTGACGGTGGTCTGTGCCTCGACGGGCGACAACGCGACGACCTTCGACAAGCTGACCAACCTCACTGACGCAGAAGGCTTCACGGCAGCCAACAGCGCAACGACGCAGGAAGGCAAGGCCACGGTGACGGCCGACGGCGACGTGAGCTTCGCTTCGTCGCAGGGCTCGATGAACATCATGTCTGTCACCGTCTCTGAAGCATCAGAACAGGGTGGGGGAGAAGAGCAGCCGCAAAGCGACCTGCACAATGTAGCGAAGAACATGGCGAAGAACCAGGCAGTGATGATCACCACTGATGGCAATGTGGTCTACTACAACACCGACGATCTGCAGGAGATTGCCTACGACGAGGAGACGGCAACGCTCAACGTCGCTGACAAAGACGGACAGTGGACCGACAGCTACGAGCGGCAGATTGCTCAGATAGCCTTCGCCAAGGCAACGGCTGTCGACCCGGAAGGCGAGGTGCAGAACGAAGAGGGCCGCGTCGTCATCACCGAGGCGAAGGGATGGTTAGAGACAGCCTACGTGAAGTTCGAACCCTTCGCCGATGCCGTCAGCTACAACGTCTATGTGCGCGGCGGACAGTATGTCGACTATACAAAGATTGACGCCCAGCTGGTGCGCAACTATGGCGACTACGGCCGTGCCGACGTCGTGGGACTGATGGCCGGAACGTATGACATCAAGGTGGTGCCTCTCATGGCAGCAGAAGCTACGGAAGAGGAACCCACACCAGAAGCAACGGAGAACGAGGCAGCCGCCAACGAGGCCCGCAACATCAGCGTCGCCAACTACAGCCGTGCCGGTTTTGCCCATAAGAACCTCAGCGGTGTGGGAGCCTACAACGACGACGGCACGCTGAAGGAAGGAGCCGAGGTGATCTACGTCACGGCCAAGACGGCCAAGACCGTGCAGGCACAGCTCTCGTCGGGAACATTCACGGGCCTGCAGACCATCGTTGATGCCTATGAGAACAAGGTGCAGGTGACGACACCGCTCGCCATCCGCTTCGTCGGCACCGTCAGCGATACCGACATGGACGAGTTGCAGAGCTCGGAGATAGGCCTTGAGATAAAAGGCAACAAGGCCGACTGGCCCATGAACATCACTTTCGAGGGCATCGGCGACGATGCCGTCATCCGGGGCTTCGGATTCCTCATCCGCAATTGCAAGAGCTTAGAGGTGCGCAACCTGGGCTTCCTGCGCTACAAGGACGACGGCGTCTCGCTCGACACCGACAACGCCAACATCTGGGTTCACCACAACGATATGTTCTACGGCAAGAAGGGGTCGGGCGACAAGGCGAAGGGCGATGGTGCCATCGACGCAAAGGCCAACTCGAAGTTTGTCACCATCTCGGCCAACCACTTCTGGGACACGGGCAAGAGTTCGATGTGCGGCATGAAGAGTGAGTCGGGACCCAACTTCATCAGCTACGACCACAACTGGTTCGACCACAGCGACTCACGCCATGCCCGCGTTCGGACAATGTCGGTACACATCTGGAACAACTACTTCGACGGCTGCGCCAAATACGGCGTAGGAGCCACTACGGGATCGAGCGTCTTCGTCGAGAACAACTATTTCCGCCATACCAAAGACCCCGTCATGATCTCGCTGCAGGGCACCGATGCCAAGGGCGACGGCACCTTCTCGGGCGATGACGGCGGAATGGTGAAGGCCTTCGGCAACCTCATCACGGAGAAGGGCAAGTCGAGCAACTTCACCCCCATCACCTACGCCGACAACCCGACATCGTTCGACTACTACGAGGCATCATCGCGCGACGAACAGGTACCGGCCACGGTAGTGTCGCTCATAGGCGGAAACAAGTATAACAACTTCGACACCGACCCGCAGCTGATGTACACATACAGTGTCGACGAGGCTTACGACGTGCCGGCATTGGTCATGGGATGGACGGGAGCAGGACGCATCGGTCACGGCGACCTGCAGTGGACGTTCAACAATGCTGCCGACGACGAGGACTTCGAGATCAACAACGCTTTGGCAGCCGCCATCGATGGCTACCAGTCGAAGTTCGTAGGTTTCTTCGGCGAGGAGACAACGACACCCGACAACCCGGACAACCCCGATGATCCGGACAATCCCGACGACCCCAATCCGCAGGGAGGCGTTATTTCCGCCAGCACCAACTGCCACTTCACGGGCATGCAATGCTCTAACCCCTCGTTCACCATCTCGGGCAACTATTCCAACAGCAAGGGGTCCATCACCGTCGGTGGTGTCACCTACAGCGAATGCCTGAAGATGGAGAAAGACACCAGCGTGAAGTTTGAGACCTCCGTGCCGATGCAGATGACGCTCTATTTCGGTCCGTCGGAGCAGGCCAGCATCAAGGTGGACGGCACGGCCTATTCTGATTCGGCCAACAAGATAACCATCGACATCGATGCCGGTCAGCACGAGCTGACGAAGAACAAGTCGGTCAACCTCTTCTACATCGACTTGGTGGCGCAGGAGAATTGATAATTGATAATTGATAATTGACAATTGAGAATATCGAAGCCTCGAAAAGGGGCTTCGATGTTTTTTTGTTATTTTTTTTGAGAATTTTGTTTGCGTTTCAAAATAAAACCATTATCTTTGCAAAACAATTCACATAATATTCATCTATTACTCAAAACAATTAAACAAACTCGAGACATGCAAAACACGAATCAAACACGTAGCCAGCAACTCATGGAGCTGGAGGAGAAGTATGGCGCACACAACTATCATCCGCTGCCAGTAGTACTGAACAAAGGTAAGGGCATCTATGTCTGGGACGTTGAGGGAAAGAAGTATTTCGACTTCCTCTCGTCGTATTCTGCCGTCAACCAGGGTCACTGCCACCCGCGCATCGTCAAGGCCCTGAAGGACCAGGCCGACCAGCTCTGCCTCACCTCGCGCGCTTTCTACAGCGAGCCGTTCTGCGAGTATGAGAAGTTCATGCACGACTTCTTCGGCTACGACCGCGTGCTGCCCATGAACACGGGTGCCGAGGGTGTGGAGACAGCCCTGAAGCTGGCTCGCCGCTGGGGTGCCGTGAAGAAGGGTATTCCTAACGACAAGATCAAGATTATCTGCTGCGAAGGCAACTTCCACGGACGTACCGTGACGGTCATCACGATGAGCAACGACCCGTCGTCGTTCGAGAACTACGGACCGCTCACACCGGGCTTCATCCGCATTCCCTATAACGACGTGAAGGCCCTCGAAGAGGCACTCAACCAATATGGCGACGAGGTGTGCGGCTTCATTGCCGAACCTATCCAGGGCGAGGCTGGCGTCTTCGTACCCGACGACGGCTATCTGAAGCAGTGCTACGACCTCTGCAAGAAGCACAACGTGCTGTTCATCGCCGACGAGGTGCAGACGGGTATCGCCCGCACGGGTAAGATGCTCTGCCACCAGCACGACGGCATCCGTGCCGACATCGTCATCCTCGGCAAGGCCCTTGGCGGCGGCGTGCTGCCCGTATCGGCTTGTCTGGCCGACGACGACATCATGCTCAACATCAAGCCTGGCGAGCACGGGTCGACCTTCGGCGGATTCCCCCTCGCTGCCCGCGTGGCCATGGAAGCCCTGAAGGTGGTTGTCGACGAGCACCTCACGGAGAACGCTGAGAAGATGGGTAAGATCTTCCGCGAAGAGGTGATGAAGATCAACTCGCCCTTCATCGTACAGGTGCGTGGTCGAGGTCTGCTCAACGCCATCGTGACAAAGCCCATCGGCGACAAGACGGCGTGGGACATCTGTCTGAAGATGAAGGAGAACGGACTGCTGGCCAAGCCGACGCACGACGATATCATCCGCTTCGCTCCGCCACTCTGCATCAACGAGGCAGAAATCAAGGAGGCTATCGCCATCATCAAGAAGACATTCGAGGAGATGAGCGCATAGCAGAACTCCTTCAGCAGCCTTTCAAGACAATAATCTGGGAGGGTGTACCCCGACGACAGGGGGTACACCCTCTAAAAACCTTATAGCAAGAATGGAAAAGACAGTGACTTTGACCTGCCTCAACAACGGCACGGAGGTAGAGGTTCCCATCGGCATGACCCTGGAGGAGGCTTTCCCCCTGACAGGACTGAAGATGAAGTATGGCCCTTTCAGCGCACGCGTTAATAATAAGGTAGAGGGGATGCACTACCGTATCTACCGGCCGAAGACGGTGGAGTTTCTCGACATCTCCTCGCCATCGGGCAACCGTGCCTATACGCGCACGCTCTTCTTCATCCTCTGCAAGGCACTCCACGAGCTCTACGACGAACCGACCAACCTGCCGCCACAGGGCGAGGCTCCCGTTCCGGCAGCATGCAAGCGCGTGCAGGTCAGCATCGACATACCCGTGTCAAACGGCTATTATGTTGACGTGCAGATGGGGCGTCCCGTCACGCTCGACGACGTGGGGCTCATCCGCAAGCGTATGCAGCGCATCGTCAACAAGGCACTGCCCATCCATCGCTACGAAGCATCCACCGACGAGGTGGTCAACATGTTCCGACAGACGGGAGAACTCTCCAAGGTGAAGCTCTTCAGCAGTGCCGGAAGACTCAACACCATCTACTACGACATCGACGGCTATAAGGACTACTACTACGGTTCGCTGCTCACCAACACGCGGCAGGTGTACCTCTTCGGACTGGAGAAATACCACGACGGACTGCTGCTCCGCATCCCCTCGATGGAACATCCGTCGGAGCTGGGAGAGATGACCCACCAGGACAAGATGTTCAGCATCTTCAAGGAGCACCACCGCTGGCAGGACATCCTGGGCATCAGAACCATCGGCGACCTGAACGAGGCCGTCGACCGTGGCGACAGCTCGCTCCTCATACAGGTGAGCGAGGCCCTGCAGGAGAAGAAGATAGCACAGATTGCCGAAGACATCGCCTCGCGCAAGGAGACACGTATCGTGCTGATTGCAGGACCGTCGTCGAGCGGAAAGACAACCACCTGCAAACGGCTCAACGTGCAGCTGCTCACCAACGGCATCAAGCCTGTGGGCATCTCGCTCGACGACTACTTCGTCAATCGCGAGCAGACACCGCGCGACGCAAAGGGCGACTACGACTTCGAACATCTCCACTCGCTCAACCTCGACCTGCTCAACCAGCAGATGAACGCCCTGCTCAGAGGCGAAGAGGTGGAACTGCCGAAGTACAACTTCTATAAAGGCGAGAGCGAACGGAGTGGACGGAAGCTGCGGCTACAGCCTGGAGAGGTGCTCGTTGTGGAGGGCATCCACGCCCTCAACCCTGAGCTGACGGCGCATATCCCGCAGCAGCAGATCTATCGCATCTATGCCTCGGCGCTGACAACCATCCTCCTTGACAACCACAACTACATCCCGACAACCGACAACCGGCTGCTGCGCCGCATCGTGCGCGACCATAAGTACCGCGGCGTCAGCGCACAAGAGACCATCCGCCGCTGGAGCAGCGTGCGCGCTGGCGAGAACCGCTGGATATTCCCCTTCCAGGAGAATGCCGACGCGATGTTCAACACAGCGATGATCTTCGAACTCGCCGTCCTGCGCGAGCAGGCTCTGCCACTGCTCGAAGAGGTGCCCGAACAGGTTGCCGAGTATGCAGAGGCTTACCGCCTACGCAAGTTCCTCAGATACTTACGCCCCATTCCCAACAACGAGATACCGCCCACGTCGCTCCTGCGGGAGTTCCTCGGAGGCAGTTCGTTTAAATATTGAGAGCCTGCATATTTATAAAGGTATTTTGCGCGGCGAACAACTGGATAGGAATAATTTTTCTGCATTTAACTTTTTTTGTGTGCCTTTCCTGACGAAAAAAGCAGGATTCTGAGTATCTTTGCACGCGAATCTGCAAAAGCGGATTTTCCAAAAACAACTAAAGTATGCAGAACCGCAATTTAATTTCTATCACAGACCTGACAAAAGAGGAGATCATCAAGCTCCTACGTCGGGCAAAAGAGTTTGAGCAGAACCCCAACCAGCGTATCCTTGAAGGAAAGGTGGTGGGGTCGTTGTTTTTTGAACCCTCTACTCGCACTCGACTGAGCTTCGAGACGGCCGTCAACCGACTTGGCGGCCGCGTCATCGGATTCAGCGACGCTTCCACCAGCAGCCAGTCGAAGGGCGAGACCCTCAAAGACACCATCATGATGGTAAGCAACTATGCCGACCTCATCGTTATGCGTCATCCCTTGGAGGGTGCTGCACGCTACGCCAGTGAGGTCTCGAAGGTGCCTATCATCAATGCCGGCGACGGGTCGAACCAGCATCCCACGCAGACGATGCTCGACCTCTACACCATCTATCAGACACAGGGAACGCTCGAGAACCTGACCATCACGATGGTGGGTGACCTGAAGTACGGCCGTACCGTCCACTCGCTGCTCGAAGCCATGCACTTCTTCAAGCCACGCTTCAAGTTCGTAGCTTGCAACGAGCTGCGCATGCCGGAGCAATACAAGGCCTACTGCCGCAAGCTCGACATCGAATACGAAGAGACAACAGAGTTCAGCGAGCGCATCATCAACCAGACGGACATCCTCTACATGACACGCGTACAGCGCGAGCGCTTCAGCGACCTCATGGAATACGAGCGCGTCAAGAATGTCTACACCCTCACCGCTTCGATGCTCAAGGGCTGCAAGCCCAATATGCGCGTGTTGCATCCGCTGCCTCGTGTCACGGAGATAGCTCAGGATGTCGACGATACACCGCAGGCCTACTACTTCGAGCAGGCTCGCAACGGTCTCTATGCCCGTCAGGCACTCATCTGCCGAGCCCTCGGTATCTAAGTAATATCGTTATACGTTACAATCGTTATACGTTACAATCGTTATAATCGTTACAATCGTTATAATTTTTCAATGAAGAACAATAAGAAAGAAATGGCCGTAGCCGCTCTGTGCAACGGCATCGTGATAGACCATATTCCTTGCAACTCGCTGTTCAAGGTGGTCAACCTGTTGGGACTCGATAAAATGCAGAACAGCGTCACTATCGGTAACAACCTCGACAGTGGCAGCATGAAGCGAAAAGGCATCATCAAGATTGCCGACGTCGACATCCCCGAAGAGACACTCAACCGCATCGCCGTCATCGCTCCCAACGCCGTGGTGAACATCATCCACGACTATGAGGTGGTCAAGAAGCACAAGGTGGAGCTGGCAGAAGACCTCATCGACATCGTCAAGTGCAACAACCCCAAGTGCATCTCCAACAACGAGCCCATGCACACCCACTTCCATGTCGTCGACGCCGATAAGCACATCCTGCGCTGCCACTATTGCGAGCGCATCGTCAACAGCGACGAAGTGGCACTCATTTGAATCGAGAATCCATAATCGTTATAATCGTCAAGATTGTTACAATCGTTACAATCGTTATAATCGTTAAAATTTATAAATATCTGAAATATTCACCTTAATAACAAAACAAACAATTATGCCAAGAAGTTTATCAGGAAGAAGTTTCTTGAAATTGCTCGACTTCTCCACAGAGGAAATCCAGTATTTGCTCGAACTCGCTAAGGACTTCAAACACCTTAAGCGCACAAACACACCGCACAAGTATCTCACAGGTAAGAACATCGTGCTGTTGTTCGAGAAAACGTCTACACGCACACGCTGCTCGTTCGAAGTGGCTGGCAACGACCTCGGTATGGGTGTTACCTACCTCGATCCGGGTTCGTCGCAGATGGGTAAGAAAGAGTCGCTCGAAGATACTGCCAAGGTGCTTGGACGCATGTTCGACGGTATCGAATATCGCGGCTTCGACCAGCAGATTGTCGAAGACCTCGCCAAGTATGCCGGTGTGCCCGTGTGGAATGGTCTGACCACCGACTTCCATCCCACGCAGATGCTTGCCGACGTGCTGACTATCGAAGAGAACTTCGGCTACTACAAAGGCCTGAAGATGGTCTTCATGGGCGATGCACGCAACAACGTGGCCAACTCGCTCATGGTCGTCTCGGCCAAGCTCGGCATCAACTTCGTGGCCTGCGGACCGAAAGAGAACATGCCCGACGAGAAGCTCGTGGCCACCTGCCGTGAGATTGCCAAGGAGAACGGCTGCACCATCACGCTGACCGACAATGTCAAGGAAGGCACGAAGGACGCCGACGTCATCTATACCGACATCTGGGTGTCGATGGGTGAGGCTCCTGAGCTCTGGGAACAGCGCATCAAGCTGCTCAGCCCCTATCAGGTGAACGACGAGGTGATGGCCAATGCCAACGAGAATGCTATCTTCCTCCACTGTCTGCCTTCGTTCCACGACCTGGAGACAACCATCGGTAAGGACATCTACGAGAAGTTCGGACTGAAGGAAATGGAAGTGACCGACAAGGTGTTCCGCTCGAAGCAGTCGAAAGTGTTCGACGAAGCTGAGAACCGCATGCACACCATCAAGGCCGTGATGTTCGCAACGCTGAAATAAACATTTCTATATTGTAGTTCAGGAGTTCGGGAGTTCAGGAGTTCAGACAATGCTTTTGTTCCCTACAACCAAATGAACAGGAAACAGACAAATGTCTGAACTCCTGAACTCCTAAGCTCCTGAACTCCTTCTTTTTCTAAAAATACCAGGAAAAATGAGAAAGCGTCTTGTAATCGCTCTCGGAGGTAATGCCCTCGGCAAGACTCCCCAGGAGCAATTGGAACTCGTCAAGAACACGGCTTCGACCATCGTCGACCTCGTTGAGGAGGGCTACGATGTGGTCATCGGACACGGCAACGGTCCGCAGGTGGGTATGGTGAACCTCGCCTTCGAATATTCGGCCAACAACGGCAGTGGCACTCCGCTCATGCCCTTCCCCGAATGTGGGGCGATGACACAGGGATATATCGGCTACCACCTGCAGCAGGCTGTTGGCCGCGAACTGGCACGCCGCAAGATGAACGTACCCTGCGCCGCCGTCGTCACACAGGTGGTCGTCGACCCCAACGACCCGGCTTTTGAGAAACCCACCAAGCCCGTCGGTATGTTCTACTTCAAGGAGGATGCCGAACGGATGGCGAAGGAGACGGGATATACCTTTATCGAAGACTCCGGACGTGGCTACCGTCGCGTCGTGCCGTCGCCCATACCGGTGAAGATTGTCGAACTGCCCATCGTCGAGCAGCTTGTCAGCCAGCATAACATCGTCATCACCGTAGGCGGCGGTGGTATCCCCGTCATGGAGAAAGCTCCCGGCGACTACGAGGGAGTGGCAGCCGTCATCGACAAAGACCGTGCTTCGGCTAAGCTGGCTCTCGACCTCAAGGCCGACATGCTTGTCATCCTGACCGCCGTCGAGAAGGTGTCCATCAACTTCAACAAGCCCAACCAGTTCGACCTCAGCCGGATGACCATCCAGCAGGCTCGCGAATACATCCGTCAGGGACACTTCGCTCCGGGCTCGATGCTGCCGAAGGTGGAGTCGTGCATCTCGTTCGTCGAGAACACCACCGGCGGACAGGCTCTCATCACATCGCTCGAGAAGGCCCGCGAGGCCCTGCAGGGTAAGACTGGCACCGTGCTGGTGAAGGAATAAGGCAAGAAAACGTCTACGTCAAGATTCGTAAAAACAATAAAGAAGGAGCAGGCCTCATGAAGGCTTGCCCCTTCTTGTTTTTAATACGCGAGCTTTTTTTAGCTGTCTCTTGCTTGCTTGTTAAACAATCTTAAATAAAGGGCAGCTGACCTGTTTATTCATAGATTTTGAGTAACTTTGTCCCCAAGAAAAGACAGTTGTCCGTATACCATGATAAGAATACGCACTCCATATATCCTTTTCATCTGCCTGTTGGCTCTCCTGCAGGCCTGCCATAACCCCTCCCCCTTGGAGAGGCTGGGTGGGGTCGACTCCCTCATCAACTCCCGCCCCGACTCTGCCCTGACCCTCCTCAACAGCATTGCCCGCGACACCGCAGAGATGTCGCGGCGCGACCTCATGCGCTACTACCTCCTGCGCACCAACGCCGAGAACAAGTGCGACACCGTCCTCACAGCACGTCACGCCGCCCTGATGCGCCGCGTCTGCGACTACTACGACCGTCACTCCTCCCCTCGGGGAGGTCGGGAGGGGGCTATGCTCGCCCACTACCTGCTGGGCCGCTGCTATTCGGATATGGGGGAAGCCCCCGTAGCCCTAAGAGAATTCGGTAATGCGATACAGCAGGCCGACACTACCCGGGCAGATTGTGACTTCATCCTACTGAGTAATATTTACTATCAGAATGCCCACCTGCTACTTTACCAGATGGTGCTGCCCGAAGCAATCAACAGTTATAGGAAAGCAGAGGCGGCCGCGTATCGTGGCGGGGACACCCTTCGTGCCCTTTCCTGCTTGGAACACACGACCAGTGCCTATTATATGATGAACGAATACGACAGTGTCCTGTCCGTTTGCAATCACGTAATGCATGAGTATAGGAAATATGGTAAGAGCCGGGCATACTATAATGTGATTCCCATCATGGCCCAAGTCCTGACTCAACAAGGAAAGACGAGAAAAGCGGGAGAATTGTTCAAAGAGTACGAAGCGAGATCTGGCCTTTTCGGAACGGGTGGTGAGATAGAAAAAGGACGTGAGGCTTATTATTCCATGAAAGGCGACTATCTGCTGTCAGCAGGCGACTACGAATCCGCCAAGCTTTATTACATGAAGCTGATGCAGATTGGCGGAAACCTAAATCGGACTGAAGCAGCAGCCAAAGGACTTTTCGAAGTCTATCAAAAGCTGCAGGTGCCAGATTCAACAAGTAAATATGCACGCCTATACTGTCAGGCGAACGATTCTGCCTATCGCCACACCTATACGAAAGAGATGGTTCGTTCGAAGGCCATGTACGATTACAGCCGCTTGGAGCGTGCCGCAAATGACAAGTCGCTCGAGGCCGAGAGGCACAAGAACCTGGTATATCTCCTTGTTGTCATCCTGTCCCTGATGGCCACCATATCAACGGTTGTGTACATCATATCATGGAAGGCCAGGAAGCAAAAGGTTTTCGAATTCGCGAGAATGAACCTCCAATACAGCACGCTTCTCAATCAATTCAACGAAACGACACTTAGAATTGAAAGGCTTCAGGCCGAGGCAAGAGAAGAAACAGTCAAGATGGCGGAAAAGTATAGAGTCAGTCAAAAGAACATGTCAGATATCAAAAACAGATACGAAAAAGAAATCGGAAAATACAAGAAGGAGATAGACGATCTGAACGTGCAGCTTTCGAAGTTCCGTGATGCTGGCAGCCTGGCTACGCCTATACACAAAGGAGAGCCTCTCCACTACGTCGTCGTGAACAGGCTTCACCAGATGGCAGGTAAGATGGAGACACCCAGCGAAAAGGACTGGAACGATTTGGAGAATATCGTGTCCAAGCATCACAGTCCATTCTATTCCTATATAACAGACCCGGACAAGGCGCTCTCAATATTAGAGAAGAGAGTTGCCATACTTATCAGACTTGGTTTTATTGTTTCAGAGTGTTGCATCCTTCTGAAAAGTTCGAGCCAGAGTTTGTCGAATGCCAGGGGCAGAATCAACAGAAAGCTTTTCAACGGAAAGGGGGCAACTGGTTTGGATAACAGCATTATGTCGCTGTAACCACCAAAAGGTCCAGTCAGGTGTAAAAGGTGTAAAAATCGCCAGAGGTTCCATGTACAGGGCGTTTTCGGAGCACAGGTGTAAAGAGAGGTGTAAAAAATGTACTCATTTTATTTGGTGGCTATGCTATAAAATATCTAACTTTGCGGTGATTAATGTAAATCATCAAAAGTTATGGAAAAATTTTTAGTATCAGTTTGTGCGCTTATCTTGCCGTTACGGCATACGCACAACAGCCATCAGGGCAGGGAGAGGAAGTCAGTCTCCAAGTTACAATCTTTAATCCAGATGAGGTATTAGGAGGTGGGCACAAGTCACCCGTCCGTCCCCCGTACGTCACCCTCGACGACCATACCTTATATATATGGTCGCAGCACGGAGGGTACACCCTCACCCTCTTGGACGACAACGACGCCGTCGTCTATCAGACCTATGTCGCCGCAGGCGTGCAGTTCTGCGCCCTGCCATCGACCCTCTCGGGCAGCTATACGCTGCAGCTATCCAACGACACGTACCTGTTCACAGGCATGATAGACTTGGAGTAAAAACAATCTATTTCTGTAGGGTTGGATAACCCGCCCCTCTGTTTTTTATCTATGTATATAACTAAAATCATTCAAATAGACAATGAAAAGAATAATCACCGTCCTTTTAGCAAATATAATATGCATAATAGGAGCCTTTTGCCAAGAACATGTGGCTCACGCTATCGCAAACGAAATCAATGTCACATATTATGCTAATCAGAATGTGGTTGACTATGTTTCAGAAGGTGTTTCCATAGGATTACAAAGAAGAAAGATTCCTGCCAATCTATTACGTACCAGTATATCCAACGAATACACGGTTCTTGTCGACACCATTCCGTCAAGTAGTATCTGGCCAAGGGACTTTATTGCGTATTACCACTTAGAGATAGGTAATTTTTCCTATTGTATCGTTGACACCATATCATATTCTGGTGTTCCTAACACATCAGATTATGACTATATGTTCAGGGCATCGAACAGTTACGGAAGCAATGCTGCACTGAAACCCTCGCTTTCATCTTCTTCGGCATACAACATGTTTGCGGAAAACACCTACGCTCTGATTATCAATGCTGTCTACAACGAGTATTCCAATTATGAGGAGTATTGGAATGAGTGTTCTTTTATGTATCAGACATTGACTAAACGATACAATATTCCCAAAACACACGTAAGAGTACTTATGGCAGACGGTAGTAACAATAGCACTATCTCGGCAGTTTCAACCTACAGGAATTCCATGACGATGCTTCCAAAAGACTTGGATGGCGACGGACAGGATGACATCGACGGCGCAGCCACTCATTACAATATCGGCAACGCCATTGACGCATACAAGACAACGCTCACCCATAACGACCACTTGCTTATTTTTATCGTAGGTGACAGCGAATATGATCCGGCGAATTATCAAATGGGTACAAACGGCATAGCCTATCTGAAATTGTGGAATGAGACAATTCCCCCGTCTTACGAATTACCAAACTTTAACTATAGCGCTGTCAATCTTGCTCTTGGCCTGGCCGAGGTGCAGGCAAAGACAACATTACTGCTTGACATCAGCAATTCGGACGACTTCGTGTCGAATCTTGAAGAGGTGGGGTTTCAAGGAACGGTGATAACAAGTGGCAGGGACGACGGCCTGGCATTCCATTCAGCTTCTGTGCAGGCGGCATCGATATTATTGTCAACAATGCCTTTAGGAATACAGACTCTGACAAAATTTCGTTTAACGGTAAAATCAGCAGTGTAACGTCAGATGGCCAAGTATTGAAGATAACCCTCACGGAACCTGCTGTAGAAGGACTGAAGCTACGTGTGGAAAGAATAGGTTCGTCATTATATTCAAACACTTACAATTTCGGAAAAGGTCAGGCGGAATTAAGCATTCCCGAATCATCTATGCGAGGCTGTATGCTGAACATTTCCATAGTTCACGAAAACAAAATAGTAGATTCCTGCAAGTTGATACAATAAAATCGCAGAATCGCCGTTATATATAAAGCTAACTTATGTTGAACATAATAACAAGAAGGAGAACAATTATGAGAACGAAAAGTAGATTGATTCTTGGCAGTCTGGTTGTATTATTGCCAGTGTCAAGTATGGCTCAGCAAAAGCTGACAGAAGAACAGCAAAGCGTATATCAGATACTGAAGGAGTTCGATGAGAGGATGCCGTCGCCTTTCTCGTTGTCCGAAGGATATCTGGAAAACCTGGCAACAAGTGCTGACGAGGCTTGCCATAAGCCGGCAAGGAAGGCTGAGGGGGAAAAGACGGTCAGGGTAGTCAACATCGGTGAAGGTGAGCAACTGAGCGACCTGCTCGATGTCGCAATAGATGAGATTGACTCCTTGAAGCTTACGGGTCATGTCCACCAAAAGGATTTCGAGTTGATTCGCGGTAATCTGTATCCCAAGGGTCATTCGAAATACGACCCCTCACTACCCATGTGCTACGATTACCGCCTCTCGGGCATTGACCTCAGCGAGTGTGAGATTGAAGACGACTCCATACCTTCGTATGCCTTCAGCGCTAAGGCATCGTTGCAGTTTGTCCGGCTACCCGAAGGCCTGGAGGAAATCTGCCATGCCGCGTTTTATCGTGCGAAGTCGCTCGGATCGTTGACGTTTCCTACCACGCTGAAGCGTCTCGGCCCTGCTGCATTTGCCGAGGCCGGTCTTACTGATGTCAACCTGCCCGAATCGGTAGAGTCGATTGGAGAGATGTGTTTTTACGGGGAGAGCCGGGTAAAGCGTTTCACTATGGCTGCGGCCCCGTTGGAATGCGGCAACAACCTCTTCCTTCAGTCTTCAGTAGAGGAAGCCTGCCTCCCCGACAATCTGGAGCAAATCTACGTCGGTATGTTCCAGCACACTCCCTTGAAATCGGTAACGATTCCCGAGGGAGTGAAGACCATCGGCGAGGGGGCTTTCAACTTCTGTATTTTCCTCAAGACAGAATTGCCTGAGAGCATTGAGCATATCGGCAGCAAAGCCTTTGCAGGCAATGTGTCAGCGAAAGAGTTCGTTATCCCCGACAATGTTGAGAGCATCGACTCCCTGGCTTTCTTCAACAGCGGCCTGAGATGCGTGACAATCGGTGAAAGCGTCAAGAGTATCGGGTTAGGATGCTTTTCACAGAACAAGCTTGAATATGTTTATTGCAAGTCCATGCAGCCCCCCTTCGTCCCCGATGCCGTAGAAGGGTCCCTACACCTTGTTCTCCCCTTCGACAACAATCCGAGCCGTGCAAAACAGAAAGATGTGCTTCTCGTGCCGAAAGGGACGAAGGAACTTTACGAGAACGCATTTTGCTGGAAGGACTTCACGGAGATCATAGAAGTGGATGGTGACGAGAGTGCCCGTGAGAAGATGGCAGAACATACTGGCATCCTGAATATTTCATCCGAAAGAGCCTTGCCGTTCAATGTATATACAATGGACGGGGTGCACATGCCAACAGACAGTCTGAGTGACCTGCCTGCAGGCATCTACATCGTAAACGGCAAGAAGTATGTTGTAAGGTAAATGCGTACATTTCTGACCATTTATGCTTATTTGATGCAAGTGGTGCCAGGCCCCGCGCTAGCTCTTCGTATACGAGGGGCGGCGCGGGCATCAAAGACTGGCTTTTGGAAATATGCCGTCCTGCCATCGACCCTCTCGGGCAGCTATCCAACGACACTTACCTGTTCACAGGAACACTGGATCTATAGTATTTCTTCTCTAAGCTGCACCGTGATGAAGAATGGCGGAACCCTCAAGTAAAGAAGCGGAAAGTCATTCTATGCGCCAACAGGTGCTATTGTTGACATTAGCAGCGGAAATATCCTACCTTAGTGTTAAATATCTCTAACAAAATAAGGATTTAAGGATAATAATCGCTATATTTGCAATCAAATAGGGGAAATTTACTATTTATCTTTTAGGTTTATGAAAAATATGAAACTATTAATCGGAATGACGCTTATCTTGACGTGTCACGGTGTGCAAGCACAAGATGCAAGCCTGGTGAAGGAAGGCAAGCAGTGGGAGTATATCTCAGGCGATGTGGCTCCAACATTCCATTATTTGTATACCATCCAGGGCGATAGTGTCATCAGCGGAAAGACATACAAGAAAATGTATAAAAGCAAGGACAAGGGTGTGGCTCAATACGTATACGCCTTTAGAGAGGAAGACGGGAAAGTGTTCAAGTTGCATAAAGGAAGCGATGAAGAATACATGCTTTATGATTTCAATGCCGAGGTGGGAGCCGTCGTTTATCACCAAGCAAACGACATTGCCGATATATACTTGACCGTAAGAGATATAGACTATGTGCCTGTGGGAGGCGAAGAGCGGAAACGCATGATTTTGACAATGACCGAAATTCTTAATGGAGGGACTGAGAAGCGCGAGTATCCCGACAATGTCGTATGGGTGGAAGGAATCGGCAGCATAGGATTGTTCGACTCCCCAGAGACAGCGTTCGTAAGCGGAGGCTCAGGATGGCTCTTAGGCTGTTATGAAGATAGCAGCAAGGTGTTCTCGCAAGAGGATTTCTATCCGGAACGGGAAATTCCGTACGAGATTCTGACCATCGACGAAGCAAGGAACACTTTCGGCATGGTAACTTGCAGGCTTGCGCTTGATGGAAGTAAAGTGGAGATGTGCGATGGCGAGTGCCTTGTGCTGGCAGACAGCAACAGCGGCAATCATGTACGGTTGTTCGGCATGGGATGCGAATTTGCAGAAGGAACGGAACTAGGCGGGTACATAGCCGGCTTGTTATGTTCGTGGAATGATATGATGACATTATTCCCTACACGCAGTACCGATATTTCTGAAATCCTGTCAAGCGACGATGGCATTCGTGGTTTCGGATCTGCAGAGAAGATGCATAACTCTTTAATTTTTGATATAGAAGGGAAGACGGTCGGCAATCTGCCTACAAATCGCAAGAAATACATTTATATTAGCAACAGAAAGAAATACTTGTGGAATAAGGAATAATTCACCCCTTGTATACCAGTGTTACTGTAGGAACTGATTTTGAAATTCGAAATAAGGAGGAATGACTATGCGGACAAAGATGTTGATGGTATTGATGTTGGCAACAGCAATCTATACTGCGGATGCCGACGAGTTAGGCAAGTGTTCATGGGAATACCTTGTCATGGAATATGAGACGGGAGAAACATATCTCTACAACTTCTTCACCGACGGGACAACATCACAGAGCGGGAACAAAACCTATTATAATCTTTATGGGTGCAGAACGGAATATGGCAGCGACCTCAACCCATACTACGCTGAGGAACTCGACGGCGAATACCTGTTGGGCATTCGTCTGGAAGGTGCAAGGATGCTTGTTGACCAAGAAGCATACAAAAAGTGGATTGCAGAGAACAGCAAAGATGGTATGCCCTCAGAAGAGGAAATACCTTACCCTATAACAACCGATGGAGAATACATTTTGTATGATTTTGCTTTGGTAGAAGGAGGTCTGTATTCGGGAGCGTCTTACGAAGAAGAAATACGTGTAGAAAAAGTATCCAACTATCGCCAACTTCTTTCCAACGGAGTCATAGTCAACATCTTTGCTGGATATGAAAAGATGAAGGATGGAACTATCGGCGGCCTACTGCTTGACTTTCTAAAGCCTATACAGATTAAGAATGCCTATACCCAGCTGACAGCCTACTACGAGAATGGCCATTGTGTGGTGAACAACGCGTATGAAGAAGAACCTCCTTTATTCTATCCATTCCTAAAGGAAGGCAAGCGGTGGGTGTTCCACCGCACGAACGACTGGAATGCGGACTACGACTACAGCTACACTGTCGAGGGCGACACGCTGATAGGCGGTAAGGCCTACAAGAAAGTGTATGAGGCGAACGAGTATAGCTACAAGGACAATCAGCCTCACTATCGCGCCGCGCTGCGTGAAGACGGGCCGACGGTGTTCATGGTAGACCGAGACCATCCGGCAGAGGATGAACACCTGCTCTACGACTTCGAGCAGGGCGAGACATACGTCTACGACGAGATTGTTCATCAGTGCGTGGCACAGGACGAGATCAGCGTAAGGGGGCGCGAATACCGCCGCATGACCATCCGCGAGCTGTCGGAGGAAGACAGGCAGGGCTCTGACATGTTCCTGGTGGAAGGCATCGGCCTGCAATACTGCGACCTGCTCGAACCGTGTGGCTGGACCTACCCGGGTTCGTTCGTCACCAGTATGCTCTCCTGCTGGGAGGGCGATGAGTGCATCTTCACCCTCAGCGACTTCGACGGCAGCTCTCCGACAGGTATCGAAAATGAAGAATTAAGAATGAAGAATGAAGAATCGCGTGGTGGCGTGTACGACCTGCAGGGACGGCTTGTTTCTCGTGGGTACGGAGGTACGTGCCTCGCACCCTCGCACCCTCGCACCCCCGCACCCTCAATGAAGAAGGGCGTCTACATCGTCAGCGGCAGGAAATATGTCGTGAAGTGACGGCCCGCATCACATAGATTTTGAGATGTAAGTGCAGATGGCCCGCGCTGGCTCCTCGCAAGAGAGGGGCGGCGCGGGCATCTTTGCTTTTTAGGGGGGAGGGACACCCCTCCCAGCCTCCCCGAGGGGGAGGAGTTCCCACGTGCCTCGCCACCGTAGGGGCGGAACAGCGTTTCCGCCCGCAACAACACATAAGTGACATCCGTGGCAGGTGTCACGCTGGGAAGCGTGACCTCCTACGTTAGCGCATGGGTGGCAGTGTAGGAGGCGACACCATTCCCGCTAACGCGCCGACCCGTAGCCTTTCCTTGCGTCGCAACAGCGCATAGGGAGCAAACTCCTCTTCTCCTTAGCGGGCGGAAACGCTGTTCCGCCCCTACAACAACTCCGTAGAAATAATTATCTCACGCAGAGCCGCGGAGACTATAGAGCTTTGCGTAGAGAAGGTTTTAATTTTTATATCTACGGAGTATAGGAGAAAAGGAGACTGGGATATAGCGACTACAAGTTCTATAGAGATGGTTAATGACATCGTCAGAGATGGTCTCTGAC